>CAZYWY010000156.1:0-5611 GCA_964651605.1 uncultured Pirellulales bacterium
CAGCTTGTCCTGGGCGTTTAATTTATCAAAGCGATTTTTGTCGTAAATAACAAACATATTTCTGCTTGGCTCAGCACCAAGGCCAAGCTGCGCATAATCATCCTGAATAAACATTCCAATTCCGGCGTTTTGAATGCTTTCAGGTGAATTAAATATATCGTCCTTCGATGTTTTAGCAGGTGTTGTAAGGTCAGGCCTGTAGATACCATCTTTATTTCTGACACGCACATCGTGAATTATCAGACTGCCGTTCGGTGAAAAAAGAATCGAAAAGCAGGTCATATCTGTGATGTAAATGTTTTTACCGTCCGGACCCAAATTGGCAGTATCCGTATTATCGAAATAAGCAGCCTTCACAGTACTGTCAAGCGAGTTTTCTGCATCTGAAGAACCTGTGCCGTGATTAACTCTGACTCTTAAATCTGTAACCATCGTACCTGCAGGCAGTTTCAGAGGTTTTCGGCCTTCTATGGCTTTAAAACCTGTAGTAAAACCATTCTTTTCAGGGCTATGCACGATGAAAATGATATACTGTTCACCATTAATATCCTGCTGGAATCGAACACCTGCATATTGATGTTCTTTGGCTGCGGTTGCACGCGCACCGGCCAGCGCCGTACTTATAGTTGTTAAAGCTCCACTGTCGTTATGGAAAGATGCATAAAGCGCCATAACTGCCGGTATAGTCAAACCCGTCAACATCACTATTATGGCAATTGTAACAGTGACCTCAAGCAATGAAAATCCGGTTTTGTTATGTCTTTGTTCCATTTTCAGTTTGCTTTTACCGCCTTAGTTTATTTCTCACTTATTTGTTATATCATCTATAGTCCCGAAGGTTTTGTCCGGTCCAGCCGATACAAGTCTGGGGAAATTGTCCCCTGCGGCATATCTGTAGTCCAGTATTGTTCCCCACGGGTCATATATTTCAGGCATATTTGTTGCACCAGGATTATTATGCACGAAAGTTTCTCCAATTTTCTCCAGTATATTGCGGCAGGGCGGTGTCAAATAAAGCTGGCCATAAAGGGCTGCAGAATGTGTCGGGTATGGGGATTGATTCGGGTCGGGGAAACCCTTCCCGTAATCATTATATTCCTGCAGTGCAGAATCCAGCAGTGCAAAAGTGTTATTCAACTGGTGCTCTTTTGTCTGATTATCAATGCGACCAACCAGCATTATGGTAATTGTTGACAGCAGCATAATGACGCCCACGACGATTATCATCTCGATAAGACTCAGGCCGGGCTTGTATTCGTGTGTTTTCATATTTTTGCTGCCCAGCGGGCCTCGGCCGGTGCGGTCAATTTCCAAAGTTGCGGATGTCATCGCTTGTTCCGTAAAGACCGTCTGCCCCTGCTGAAATTAATATATAAGATTTATCGTTGTAGGGCCAGGCGAGCGTTTCTTTTTTAGGGTCTGTGATATAGTCATAAAAATACTGATACTGGTTGGTTGCCAAGCCCAACAAATTTCTATTCAGCCCTGCGTTGTCCGACTGGTCCTTTATAGAAATGATAGCTCCGTTGTCATAATAATTATAGATTTCACGTATCGTTTTTTTAGTTGTGTCTGCCCTGTAATAAAGGATAGGGGCACCGGCCAAAACGGTTGGACCATTGGGCAATCTCACTTTTTTCTTGCCATAAACATCACATAAAACATAAGTATTGGCAGCCAAAGGTGTGGTATTAGCATACAAACTGCCTATTTTGAAAGCGGTGGATGTGCCAAGTTCCAAATAAGTTCTTCTCTGGTCGAAAAATATAGGATTATTGACATCATATACATAGACATTTTGGTTGTTGTATCCGTCGGCTGTAAAATCGGACTTGGGATGAAAGCCAAGCAGGTCCCAGCCGAGCATAGCTTCTGCCAATTTTTGTGCACCGCAGTAGTTAGTATAGCTGGGAGGAGGCCCTGCAGTACCTCCATAAGAAGGGGGGTAGTCAGTATAATCGTTTCTGAAAGCCTCCAACGCCAGCTCGATAGAGCTGAAATGTGCGTGTTGTTTGGCATCTTTGGCGGCTTTTTGCACAAAAGCAGTTGCCGGAATCAAAACCGAAACCAGTAATACTATTATTGTTAAAACCACCAGAATTTCTATAAGCGTTAGTCCTGTCTTTTTGCAGCACACTGCTATGCCCTTTTTCTTGAAGTACTAAAAGAAATAGTTTTATATTCTCTAACTATAAAATTATGGGTATTCCAGATATTTCCATTCAAAGTTGCATATATCATCACGTGTGCCATACAAACCGTCATTACCTGCCGAAATCAACATATAACTATCTGATCGGACTGGTACAGTTGTTGAGGTAACTTTATCACTCTTCGTATTGAGATAAAATCTTAAACCAGCGGGACCAATAGGGTTATTATCTTTATCATACATTTGATTAAGTGGGTGTACACCGGCCGTAAATGGCATACCGAGGCCAACCAGGGTGGAATTGTCTTTGTAATTGTAAACGGAGTCATCGGGATGAGTAAAATCATGTTTTGTTTTTGCCGTATCTGCTTTATAATAGAGTATCGGCATACCAATTCTGCCGGCGCCATGTCTATTTTGTACACGTCTGAAGACATCACATAAAACAAAAAGATTGGGATCCAATGTACCTGTGTTTAGATATATGTCTGTCAGTCTAAAGGCATTTGCATTGTCAATTGGCAAAAACAAATTTTTCCTGGCACTTATAGTATTAGCATTATATAAGTTCCTGCCTTGGCTATCAGTGCCGGCGGCATTGAAGACTGAATCAGGGTGAAAGCCCAGCAAGTCCTGACCCATCATGGCCTCTGCTAATTTCATAGCTCCACAGTATCCAACTGTTTGGTCCGAATCCGGGTAGTAATCCATCACGCTGTGGAATGCCTCTATTGCAGTATCAATACTATGCAATTGTGCTTTCTGTTTGACTTCATAGGCAAATTGTCTAACCTGAGTTAATGCCGGCACAAGCAGACCTATTAGGATTACAATTACACTCATAACCGTCAGCAATTCCACGATGGTAAAAGCCTTCTTTGTTTTAAATCTTATAATAGTTGAATTCATTTTTCATACTCCTAAGATTGAATACATTATTGCATTTTTTTAACCTTGATTGCTTAAAGCTGTAATCAGTGATACCATTGGTGCAAATAGTGACAGCACAATTACCATAACCATACTTCCCAGACAAACAATCATAATCGGCTCGAGCATCGACATCAGTGAACTGACCAGCACATCAACCTGCTCATCAAAATTGTCGGCAGTTTTCAGAAGCATTTTATCAAGGTCGCCTGTTTCCTCGCCTACAGCAACCATATTTGCAACAATCAGGTCCACTTGGCCTGATTGTCTTAGCGGACCGGCAAAAGTGTCTCCCTGTCTGATGGAATTGTGAATTTTTCCGAGTATACTGGCGAAAACTTCATTGCCGGCAGTCTCGCGTGTTACATTGATGGCATCGAGAATCGGCACGCCCGCGCTTATTAATGTTCCAAGAGTTCTTGTCCATCTTGTAACAGAGGTTTTGCCGGTAAGCTGACCTACGACAGGCAATTTCAGTGCGATAGTATCAAGTATAAATCTTCCTTTTTGGAATCGTCTTATGAATTTTAGCAGAAATATTATCGCTACAGGTGCCCCTATAATAGCAAGCCAGCCTCCAACCGGCCATCCCAAGTATGGTATTGTAATTTCAACTCCTGGTACAAGCGGGCCTTTTGCAATCCAGTTGCTCACTGCCATAACCGCTCTGGTAATAGCCGGCAGCTTGGCGCCTTCGGTCATATCAGACATTGATTTTGTGAAATTAGGCACAACAAAAAGCATCAGGCCTAAAAGGATAGTAAATGCTGCAATAATAACAACGACAGGATAAATCATTGCGCTTTTTACCCTTGCTTTGAGCTTCTGTGACTTTTCCATAAAGTCGGCCACTCGCGATAGTATCAGGTCCAATACACCACCAGCTTCGCCGGCAGCAACCATACTGACCAGCAGTCTGTCAAACGCCCTCGAATATTTTGCCATAGCTTCTGATAGTGTGGAGCCGCCTTCGATATCATCGCTTACATAGCCGATAATTCTTTTAAATGTTCCTTTTTTTTGCTGCTCCTCGAGAATCCTCAGCGACCGTAAAATCGGCAGGCCGGCGTCCTGAAGAGTCGAAAGCTGCCTGGCAAACTGTGTGAGCTGTTTAACTCTTACTCTGCCGCCGGCACCGCGTTTTTTCTGCTGTTTTATATCGGTTCTTGCTGCTGTCTTTTTCCCCGCACTTCTTTCGGCGACCTTGGTGGGGAAATAGCCCATATTACGGATTTTGCTTATAGCTTCCTTTTGACTTAGAGCTTCAATTTCACTTTTTATTTCCTCGCCCTGTGAGTCCAGTGCTATATATTGAAATACAGGCATTTGATATCTCCTCTTTAATTTCGTTTGGCTAATAATTTCCAGTTCATTTTTTACCAATACCTGCCTATAATTCTTCCATCATAGTTGCCTTGGCAATCTCATCGATAGTTGTGATGCCGTTATAAATTGTTGATAGACCATTGTCACGCAGCAATTTCATTCCAGCTTTCTGACCTGCTGTTCGCAGCAGATTTGTCGAAGCCTGGTTCATTATCAAATCGCGTATCTCGTCATTAAATACCATAATCTCGAAGATGCCTGTTCTTCCCTTGTAACCTGTTCCGTTGCATTGAGAACAACCCTTGCCATAGTAAAATATCTTATTCTCGACATCTTCAGGTCGTAATTGAAGCTCCAAAAGCTGAGCTTCAGTTGGCTGAAATTTTGTCTTGCAGTTCAAACATATTTTTCTTACAAGGCGCTGAGCAACAATACCCTCAATCGTGGCGGTAATAAGAAATGGCTCAACTCCCAAATCCAGAAGTCTTGCAACGGAGCTGGGTGCATCATTTGTATGCAGGGTTGTAAATACCACGTGGCCTGTCAGAGAGGCTTGTGCTGCTATTTGTGCGGTTTCGAGGTCACGAATTTCACCGACTAATATCACATCGGGATCCTGACGCAGAATCGAACGAAGGCATCTTGCAAAGGTCAGACCAATATCCGATTTCATCTGTACCTGAATAAGGCCATCAACATCGTATTCCACAGGGTCTTCTGTTGTAATTATCTTGGTGCCTATATCATTAAGTTCATTTAGAGCTGAGTAGAGCGTTGTTGTTTTGCCACATCCGGTGGGGCCGGTAACAATTATGATGCCGTTGGGTTTATGAATAAGCATTCGGATTATTTCAAGGTCCCGTGACTGCAGGCCGAGCTCCGCCAGGTTAAAACTGGCTTGCGACCTGTCAAGAATACGCAAGACGACACTTTCTCCGAACATCGTTGGTAAAACACTGACGCGCAAGTCTATAGGATTGCCTTTGACATTTAGTGATATACGGCCATCCTGTGGCATACGTCTTTCTGCTATGTCCAGGTCGGCCATAACTTTGATTCTTGAGCTGAGAGCTGCTGCGATGTATTTTGGCGGTGGTATCATTTCATAAAGCACACCATCAATACGATACCGCATCTTGTACTCGTTCTCAAAAGGCTCAAAATGAATATCAGATGCCTTGTCACGGATTGCCTGCAGCAGTA
>CAZYWY010000157.1:0-3454 GCA_964651605.1 uncultured Pirellulales bacterium
ATGAATAAGGAATTTATAATGAATCAGCATGGGCTAAAGCCCATCCTACGCGACTCCAAGTGTTCCCTATGATGATTATAGGGGCAGACTTGTTGACCCTGTTGATGCTAATTCTGTTTCAGGATCGCTTAAACCAATAGTTTATGTAAAATAAGTGGTAAAATAATCTATTTATAAGAAAGGATTAAAAATGAATACTCAAAATTTCTCACCAAAAAAGTATAGCATCTTCTTAAGTCTAATATATTTTGCTTTTGTTTTTCAGATTTGTTGTGCTTCTGAATCTGAGGGACCAGTCCCTAAAGAATCTATTGATAGGCTGAAAAAAATATATGAATATGACAAATGGGCAGGAAAGGTTAAAGACCCCAATAAAAGAATTGATAAATTAGAAATCGACCCTAACTTTTTCGACAGCATCTCCAAAAAACACACGATATTCACGAATACAAAGGACAGAGAACGTCAATTAGATCTCAATATTATTGATAAAAATACTGGTTTGGAGGTGAGCATTGACATATGTGTCGCGAATGATCCCATAAAGGCACATAATACAATAATTAACCATCTATCTTTAATAACGGCACCTCCACCTGTTTTTAAAATGGTAGATGCTAATGATCCAAATACATCTCTTAATAAGTTAGGTGACGTTTGTTTTATTCCGATTAGTCAATGGATACCTGAAAAGAGTAAAAAACAGGTAATTAGGACGATACTTTTTTGCAGAAACAATGTTAGTGTTACATTGAGAAATTCCAATGACGAGACCAAATCAGAATATCCTGATTTAGGCGAGATTGCCCGACTAATAGATAAAAAGCTAATAGCAATATCAAAAACAAAAGGAGAGAAAAAATAAAGTGGATTAATATGTAATGAGTACTTAATCTGACAACTAAACCCGCCTTAGCCCCGCGGGTTTTTTTTGTAGTTGCCCAACGCCCTGAATTTGCATCAATCCAACAGCGCTCAATTCCCGACATATTCCGCCGGTCCTCATTCGCAGACACAGCTTATCTTTGCGTATATCCATAGGATTTCGCTCAAATAGCAAATATTCCCTGCTTTTTTATTTCAGCCTCTGACATAAGCTAAAAGAAAGATGGAATTAAGCACAAAAGCCATCGAGGAATTCAAGGAAATCTACTTTCAGGAATTCGGGGAAAGAATCTCTGATGAAAAGGCCCGCCGAATCGTTTAAAAGCACTCAATAGTTAATTAGGCTGCGATGAATCGCACCATTTTCCTTCTTGCCGTCTTAGCTTGCCCGGTATTTTCGCAGCAGTTCGAGGAAGTTTTGCATATCATCGGGCAGTGGGGCTTCAAACCGCACGATTTCTCCCGAAGTCGGATGTCGGAATTCTATGCTGAAAGCGTGCAGTGCCACTCGGCCTATAACCGGCTCTTCTACCCCCTGCTTCTGTCTTTCGACAGAAAGACGCGGGGGCTCGGCGTCTGCCAGTTGCCAGGGATATATTAGCTTGCCGCCGTACAGAGCATCGGCCACTATGGGGTGTTTGAGGTGAGATAAATGCACGCGGATTTGATGAGTCCTGCCGGTTTTCGGGGATAGTTTCAGCAGTGAAAAGCCTCGAAAGGCCTCGATAACTTCGTAAAAAGTAATTGCCTCTTTGCCTGTTTCCGGCCTGATTGAATATCTTTCCCTGATTGTAGGATGCACTCCCAGCGGCGCCTTAATCCGGTCCGCAGACAGCTCCGGCGTGCCGTGTACGATTGCCAGATATGTTTTATTGGTGGTTCTTTGCTCGAATTGTTTGGCGATTTTCCACTGTGCGGGGTCGTTTTTTGTCACAATCATCACGCCCGACGTCTGGCGGTCGAGCCTGTGAACGATTCCGGGGCGGAATTCGCCAAGGCCGCTGGAGAGACGGTCCGAATAAAACATCAGTGCGTTGACTAAAGTGCCGTGTCTGTTACCCCTGGCAGGATGAACAACTATGCCGGGCTGCTTGTTCAGGATGATTATGTCGTCGTCTTCATAAATAACATTCAGCGGTAAATTTTCGGGTAAGAAACCTTTGGCAGGCGGCTGCGGCACTACAAAGCTGATACTGTCACCCGGACTGAGTTTGAGGCTGGGTTTGGCAATTTTTCCGTTGACTGTTGCGGAACCTTTCTTGATGGCGTCCTGAATATAGCGTCTGCTGAGGTTGCTGAACCGGCCGTGGAGATACTGGTCGAGTCGGTGATACTTAATAGCATCGCCGACAGTCATTGTCGTAGTGTTATCCGGTATGTTGCCGTTCGTATCTTTTATTTCTGCGTTTTTATCGGGCTGGCACATTGGAACATAATATCTCGTATTTCGAGATACGAACTACGAGATACGAGATACAAAACTACTCTTGTTCAGGCGTATTTACTTCTACCGGAGGAAGAACAGAGATTTTAATCGGTACATTGGCACCGGCAGGCAGATTGACATCCGACCATACGACATCCGGCAGATTGGCATCCGACCATACGACTCCCGGCAGATTGGCATCGGCCAAATTAGCATCCGTCTTTGCAGGTGCGAGAGGCTTTACAGGGGTCGGCAGAAAGACAACATCCTGCTGATTCTCCGACATTGTTATAAGTCGAACATGGGCTTGCGAGGCAGTTGTAGTATGCGAAAAGTCGGGATTAGCAACAATTTCCTCGTATATCTTCCTGGCCTGGTCGAAATTGCCTATGTCTTCTTCGCAAAGGCCCAGCCCGAATTTTGCCGCAGCGGTCAGCGTTTTGTCTGTAGATTTCTGGAGTGCGAGATTATAAGCATCCTTAGCTTCATCGAGCCGCCTGGTAAGCAGTTCTTTATCGGGCGTTTGGGTGCGGTATTGCAATTCAGCACGCAGAGCCTCACCTTGTTTGAGCAGTGCCAGTGCCGCCATATTTTTATTGCTTGTTTTTTGTGCGAAATTTTTCAACTCATCGGCAACCTGTGCAATAAGGTAAGAACCATCAATACCTAAAGACTGTGCTTGAACAGCCCGGCTTTTTGCTTCGGCAACCGCGGTTAGCAGAGCAGTGTACTCCTGCTGCCGACGTACCTGCACGATATTTTTGTTATAGTATATCCATCCATACAACCCAGCCAAAACGATAATCAATACCGACAGACCGATAATAACTTTGGAATTTTCTGTTGCCCACTGGGGGAGATTACTCAGCCAGTCGGCCAGCTCGTTTGTTTTCAACTCGTGTCTATGTTCAGCTTTCATATTTTTCCTTCTTGAGATTTCGTATTGCCGTAAGGCATCTCTTACGGGATTCGTATATCGCATATCGTATATCGTATATCGTATAGGCGACATACGATGTGCGATTCACAAACTGAAGCATTCTAACAATATTTCTTTTGAATTGCAATGGGCGTAAATGCCGATTAGAATTATATATTAATAGTTTTTTGGAACTCGCAAAGGCACTTGCCAACCCGACAGAA
>CAZYWY010000157.1:3554-5588 GCA_964651605.1 uncultured Pirellulales bacterium
ATTATATATTAATAGTTTTTTGGAACTCGCAAAGGCACTTGCCAACCCGACAGAAGACGCCCCCGCTTCTGTCTTTCGACAGAAAGATGCGGGGGGTTATGTTCCACGAAAGGAATTCGATGACCGGCACAAAATTAAACTCTTCCTTTTTCGGAAAATCCGAGTCCGCTAAGGGATGCCTTGCGGCACAAAAGCTGTCTGTTTTTGTCATCTGTGTTTTTCTAACCGCTATTTCTTATGCCGCCGGCAGCAAAAGTACTGTGCCGGATGGTCTGGAAAATATCTGGGACACAAAGAAATATATCAGTCTTGATGAAATACGAGCGGGTATGAACGCCTATTGCCTGACTGAGTACGGCACCGCAGGTGTCGAGATGTTCGGTATGGAGGTCGTGGACATAGTTCGCAACATCAACATCGACGGCAGTCGAAATGTTATTCTCGTCAGAGGAACAGATGAAAGATTCATCCGCACCGGTCCCGTGGCCGGCTGCAGCGGCTCACCGGTCTATATAAACGGTCGAATGGCCGGCGCCCTGGCGTTCACCTGGCAAAATAGCAAAGAACCTCTTTATGCCGCTACGCCGATTGAGGATATGCTCAGGCTCGACCAGACAAGCAGACCACAGAAATCTCTAATGGCGGCTGGTCACTTGGCATCACAGGTTGATTTTTCCTGCCCAATAGATTTGCACCAGGTGGCTACCAGAAGCAAAAATACTGTCACGCAGTCTAACAACGGCTCCGGCATAACACCGCTGCCGTGTCCTGTCATTGCTTCCGGGATTTCTTCGGATATTTGTGAGCAAATCAAAACAATAGCAGAACCGATGGGGCTTATGGTCGTAGCAGGCGGCACCGGGGAAGATAGCGCCGGCGAAAGTAAAGATGTTCAACTGGTGCCCGGCTCCAGCCTGGGCGTGCCGATGGTAAGCGGCGACATCAAGATTTCGGTGGTAGGCACGGTAACCGACGTCGTGGGAGACAAGGTCTATGGTTTCGGCCATCCGCTAATCGGCTATGGACAAATCGATTTGCCTATGGCGACCGTAAAAGTTCATACGGTCGTCTCAAGTCTCTCAACCTCATTCAAGCTGGCAACCGTTGATAAGACTGTCGGAGTTTTAAGCCTGGATGAGGCATCCGGTGTTATAGGTTACATCGGCAAACAGGCAAAGACAATACCTCTGGTTATCCGCGTGGATAATTATAACGACAACAAGCAGCGTCTGTATAATTGCAGGCTGGTCAACAACAAGCTCCTCAGCCCGGACTATCTTCAGTTGGCACTGTCCAGCGCTGCTCTAAAAGCAGGAGCATTGGCACCTGAGCATACGATTGAATATAAAGCAACCTTCAAAATAAAAAATTACGGTACCGTAACCACTGAAAATACCTCTGCGGATAGCGGGCTTGGCGATATACTGACCGAATGTGCAGGAGTGGTAAGACTGCTGCTGGACAATCCCTTCGAGCAGGCCGACATCGAATCCTTCCAGTGCGATATAAACATTACGCCGGACAGTATCATCTCGTCTATTTGGTCGGTGGATTTGTCCGATACCACAGTTAAAGCCGGTGAAGAAATCGAGGTCGGGACTATTATGGAAACTTACCACGCTGGTAAGACTAAATATCAATGCCGGCTCAAGGTACCGCAGGATATGCCTCCGGGCAAGTATGATGTTATAGTCTGCGGCGCCCAGGAGTATGAGAAATTTCTTGTAAAAAATGTCCCGTACAAATTCGTCGCACAGAATATGACAGGCCTGGTAGAAGCTATCAATAATGTCCTTGCTATTCCAAGGGACAGGTTGTATTGCATTTTGATGCTGCCAGCCAGCGGTATTGCACTTGAGACATCTGAGTTGCCGAATTTGCCGGCAACAAAAGCTATGATTCTGCAAAGCGCCAAAAGACCGCTCGATATTAAACCTTATCAGCCCTGGGTCGAACAGAGTATAAAAACCGGCAAGGTACTTGCCGGCAGGAAAACCATACATCTTGACTCGGGATCCTATTATATCGATTCAC
>CAZYWY010000158.1:0-5496 GCA_964651605.1 uncultured Pirellulales bacterium
CTGACGACTCTGCCGTCGTTGGGGTGCATTCGCGGGCCATAGGTATTGAAAATCCGGGCAACTTTTATTTTAAGCCTGTGCTGACGATAATAATCGAAGAACAGAGTCTCAGCGCATCTTTTACCTTCATCATAGCAGCTTCTTACTCCAATCGGGTTGACATTACCCCAGTATTGTTCGACCTGCGGATGAACCGTCGGGTCGCCATAAACCTCGGAGGTGGAGCTTTGGAGGATTTTGGCCCGCAGCCGCTTGGCCAGGCCGAGCATATTTATTGCGCCGTGAACACTGGTTTTTGTGGTCGCAACCGGGTCAAACTGGTAGTGTACAGGTGAAGCCGGACAAGCCAGATTGTATATTTCATCTACCTCGACATAGAGAGGAAAGCATATATCGTGCCTAATTACCTCAAAGTGAGGATTGGAAAACAGATGTGCGATATTGGCACGTCTTCCTGTGTAAAAGTTGTCCACACAAAGGACCTCGTGACCGAGATTCAGGAGCCTTTCGCACAGATGTGACCCCAAAAAACCACTGCCTCCCGTAACGAGGATGCGCTTTACCGAATCATAATTTTTCATTGTTGTTCCCCCACAATTTGTGAAAACTTTGTTTCCTGACTTCCCGTCAGTTCATTAACCAGACCACAAAGCAAGCCAAGAAAAATTGCCGCAGCCCTTAAAAATAACACCGCAGGAATTAGGAATGATTTTGTATAGTTCTTTTCTTTGAACAATCTGATGAACGGTATTGAAAAAAGTACAAACGATGCGAATATGAGAGCTGGTATTGCAAGCCAGGCGACATTGAAAATTGCCATCATCAGGCAGATAAAAAACAACGGAATTGATAGCACCTGGAGTTTCAGGGACTGGGGTGTATAAGAATCGTTGATGGTTTTTGCCGGATGTATTTTGTACAGCCTGACCCGCCAGTAACCTCTGAAAAATTTTATTTTTAGATAGCGTTTAAGCGTCGAAGGATGCTGATGATAAACGCAGGCATCCGGCTCGAATACCATTTTATGGCCGTTTTGATGGAGCTTGTAAGAAAATTCCGTATCTTCACCTGAGGCCAGCGGGAAGCCGGTATCGAATCCGCCATAGTTTTCAAATATATCTTTCCTGTAAGCAGCGGCATAAGTCCCAATAAAATCAATAAATTTTCTCCCTGCCATTTTTTTATATCTGGTTTCGATTTCAACCTGAACAAATTTCGCCATAAATTCTTTTTGCCTGGTCCTGTAGCTTCCCTGGACGCCCACAACATTCGGATTTTGCTTTATGGGTGCAGTGATTTTTTCTATAAAGTGGCAATCGAGCTCGCAATCGGAGTCCGTAAATATCAATATGTCACCACCGACCTGTGATGCACCGTTGTTTCTTGCAACAGCCGGTCCATAATTCGTCTGTTTAACGACCTTTATCGGAAAACGACCGGCAATCGCCGATGTATTATCAGTAGAACCGTCATCTATCAGCGTTACATCGTAATCCTCTCTTGACAGGTCCTGATTTAACGTGGATTTTATACAAGAGTCAATTGTCTTTTCGGAATTATACGCCGGAATTATGACTGAGCTTTTCATAGTTTGACAAAATCCTTCTTGTTGTAAGATGGATGAAAAGTATATTTCATCAATGTGGCCGATGCCCGCAATATCCTTTTGGCCTCCCGTGGCCTGGTGACAATCTGAGTGAGCTTTGAGAGGATATATCCCGGCCGCAGATAAAATTGCCGCCGGCTGAAGTCGCAAAATCCAACAAGCTCCTGCCCGGAAATTTCCGGAAGCGACACAACGCAATTATGCAAACCTTCAGATGTGAGCCAGTCACGATATCGCTTTGCGGTTATGAATCCCTTTTTTTTGTAATCATCGTAAGCCCTTGTGCCGGGATAAATCATAATAGGATAAAACTGGGCGCTGTCGCAATTAAGGCGTTTGGCCAATTCGAGGGTCTGTCGCATTGTCTGATAGGTTTCACCTTCATTGCCGTACATAAAACAGCCGTGCAGCAGCAGACCGGCGAGGGCTGCATCTGTTCTGAATTTCATATATACATCCTGTTTTATGTGCTTGTGAAGCTTGTCAAGAACCTCCTGTGAGCTGCTTTCAAAACCGACACACAGCAATCGGCAGCCGGCCTTGTGCATAATTCTCATCGTTTCGTAATCGGCATCCGCACGGGAATTTGTTGACCATTTTATTTTCAGTCCCCGATTTAGTATTTCCTGTGAAATAGCCTGTGCACGCTGCCTGTTAACAGTCAGTGTGTCATCCTCTATGAAAACTTCGCGCACATTCGGCAACTCTTTTTTAATATACTCAAGCTCATCCACAACATTGTTAACACTGCGCAGACGATAGCGATGTCCCGTCATCGTCTGCGGATAGACACAGTAGGCGCACCTGTGGGGACAGCCTCTTCCTGAAAGAATAGCAACAACCGGATGAAGATTCGCACCATAAAAATATGAATTCATGCAATGGTTAAGGTGGTCTTTATAAACCCTCGATACAAAAGGCAGCTCATCAAGATTCTCTACAAAAGACCTGTCGGGGCAGTGATAAATTTGGCCGTTTTTTCTAAATGATAATCCTTCGATTCCGGACAAATCCGTATCAGCTTTTTTCCCCCTGATTGCTTTTGCGAGGTCTCTGATTGTATATTCATATTCGTGCCGGGCAACGGCATCAAGGGAAGGATTCTGTTCTAACGTCTCATCAGGCAGTGCGGAGACGTGGGTGCCGACGGCAACAATAAAAGACGATGAGGCTCTTTTAATCTCGCTTACAATTTCCATATCGTTTTCGATGCTGGGAGTGGATGTCTCACAGACAACAAGAGCAGGCTTTAATTGTTGTATCCGTTCGATGGTTTTTTGCCTGTCCAAACCTTCTGCAGGTGCATCCACAAGCTCCACATCGAAGCCATTATCCTCAAGGACTCCTGTTGCATAAGCCAGAAAGAAAGGATAATAAAGTGTCGAGCTTTTGGTTACGGCGGGACTTCGTGATGCCCGCGAGAACATAGGAAAGTACGGCGGATTAAGCATTACTATTTTCATTGGTCTTGATTCCATTCTTGAATTTGTGCCTGAATAAGAGTGAATATTCCGGATGAACTGCTTTGCTTTTTTACATTAAATTTATCTGCCTTAGTTATCGCCTCTTCGAGATTTTCAATATCAAACACCGGAATGATTGTGTCATTATTTGCAAGCTGCTTGGTTATTTCGAGCTGATGGTTGTTTGTATGTTCGCCATATTTGCTTAATCGTGGCACGACAACGGCAGGTTTTCCGGCAAATAAAATGTTCATAATTGTCCCTGCTCCTGCGTGGGTTATCACTAATTTGCTTTTTGCTATTAATCTTAAAAAGGTATCATATCGGATAAAATTTCTGTATTTGTAATTTTGTGGTTTATATCCCGAATATCCGGTTTGAGCAAATATCGCCGTAACTGCTTTATTCTCCGCGAGCCGGTCGATTTTTCGTAAAAGCCTGTCAAAAGGCTGGTTGTGAGTTCCAACTGTAACTAATATCATAACAAAGCTCCGGCGAATTTAGATTTGGGGTAAAATTTAATCAGATTTCCCCATTGTACAATGAACAGATTTGCTACCGGATAAACCATCCTGCCGCTCAGTGACGGCTTTTCCACGACGCACCAGTCCTCGATAAAAATTACCTTTTTGCCGAACAATCTTGCCCACCAGCACATCGCAATCGCCACTCCTGCTCCTGTGGAAATGACAATATCGGGTTTTTCCTTAAGGAATATTCTCAGCGACTGGATGGCGTTGACCAGAAATTTGATGATGTTTCTGCCGGGGTCCAGGACAAAGTAAAATTTCTCTGTTGCAGACAAGTCTTTAAGCGGCTCGGCATAGAATGTAACGAAGAAGTAGTCATAGTTACGATAGAGCGTGTCCAGTTTCCTGATTTGCGTCAAATGGCCGCCGGCTGATGCTGCAAGGCAAATCTTCATAATTTGTTCTTCCTTTTGAGAGAGGAAAATTACTCAGATAAAGATTGTAAAATATAATATTAACTTGTTGGCACAGTTATAGTGTTTGTTGCAATAATTTCTTCGAATTTTTCAAGAATATCTTCGACCGTGATTGCTTTCATGCACTTGACATCGAAACAGGAAGGAAAAGGACCTTTGTAATGACAGGGATTGCATCCGACATCCTTCATAATAATACGGTGTCTCTCATCAAAAGACGCCACTGAATTAGGATCACTCGGACCAAACAAAGCAATTGTTGGAGTATTCACAGCAAAAGCAATGTGCATAGGGCCGGTGTCTGCAGTAATAAACACATCACAGTGTTTTATAAGAGCCACTGCTTGTTTTAGCGTAGTTAAGCCCGCCAATATCACCGGCTTGTTATACATGAGAGTTTCTATGCGTTTAGCAAAAAGAATGTCCAGCTTACTACCTAATATCATCACTTTTGCTCCGTATTGATTGATGAGTTTGTCACATAAAACGGCATATCTGTCTATTGGCCAGCCTCTTGCCTCTGCACCTTTTCTGACTCCTGGATTAACACCTACCAAAAGAAAATTATCTGAGAGATTACATTTCTCCAGGATATCATTTGCAAATTCCATATCTTTTTCATTACAGTATATTTCAAGTTGTCTATTATTTAGGTCTTCAGGGTGACATCCTAAACATTCTGCCACTTTTAAATATGAATCGGTTCGATGAGTTGTAACAGAAGAGAACAGATTTTGCTTAAATAAACGAAAATTACCATCAACATGCCAGGTGGAAAAATAACCACACCGGTACTTTGGCATTGATAGATAGGTGATGAGATGTGCTTTAGCGGAATTGTCAAGGGAGACTATTAGATCGAATCGAGTTTTTATTAAGGATTTAATAACTTTAAAAAAGTGTTCTGAATAAGAAACAACATCATCGATACATAAGCTTTCTTTTGCTGCATCAGCTACTTCTTTTGTTACGAGTACAGTTACTTTACTGGCGGGGAAACGTTTTTTGATAGCTCTTATCGCTGGTGTTGCTGTTAAAAAATCCCCTATGCCATACAAATTTATAAATAAGATATTATCGAAGTTCTGTGGTTGTTCATCCTTTTTTGGCAATAGTCTTTCATATAAAACCAAGAGCCATCTCAAGATTTTTCTGATAATTAAAACAACTATCGTTTTTGCTTCACCCCGTCTAAAATGGGCTTTTTCTTTTGTAGGAGTATCCATTGCTAAGCAATTTTAATCCAAGAGCGGTTGTAAATGTTTTTCCTGAAATCCTTTTATAAGATTTCTCCATATATATGGCTGCAACTCATCTCTGTTAATATGTGTTTCATTGTTTCTGAGTTGTTTATAAAGTGATCGCCACTCTGAAACAGTGCTGCCGAAATGAATATATGAGAAACGTTTCAAAGCGTTGACAGGCGTTGAGACTACCGGCGAGTCAAAACAACCGTGTTCGATGGCTTTGATTGGCAGCGA
>CAZYWY010000159.1:0-5488 GCA_964651605.1 uncultured Pirellulales bacterium
TCATTGGAAGGCGTAGTGCCGTCCGTTATTGCAAAGACCAGCGAACGGATATGGTCGGCAATAACCCGAAAGGCGATATCTGTCTTGCTTTCCAGCTTCGAGGTATATTTACAGCCGGTAATCCGACCTGTCAGGTCTATTATAGGCATAAATAAATCTGTGTCGTAGTTGCTCTTTTTGCCCTGAAGAACAGAAACAATCCTTTCCAGTCCTGCGCCGGTATCGACATATTTGGCCTGCAAAGAAACTAATTTACCGTCAGCAAGACGGTTGAACTGTATAAAGACAAGATTCCACAATTCGATATATCTTGCACAGCCGCCGTTGACCCGGCATTTATGGCCGGGGACTTGTTTCATATCGCATCTGTCAGGCCCCAAATCTATATGCAGCTCGCTGCAGGGTCCGCACGGCCCGTTTTGCCCCATCTCCCAGAAATTTTCCTTCCTGCCGAAAGCAAGAACCCTTTCTTTATCAATTGGGGTAACTTGAGTCCACAATTTTGCGGCCTCATCATCCGCCGGCAGACCGTCACCTGCATCGCCGGCAAAGACCGTCGCCCACAGACGCCCCTGCTCGATGCCCCATACCTTTGTCAGCAGTTCCCACGCCCACTGGATAGCTTCAGCCTTGAAATAATCGTCGAACGACCAGTTGCCGAGCATCTCGAAAAAAGTATGATGATAGGTGTCTCTGCCGACCTCCTCAAGGTCGTTATGTTTGCCGCTGACTCGCAGACACTTCTGGCTGTTGACCGCACGCTTATAACCGGCCGGCGTCAGTCCAATAAATATATCTTTGAACTGGTTCATACCTGCATTAGTAAAAAGTAATGTCTGGTCGCCCGCAGGCACGATAGGCGAACTCGGTACATAAGTATGTCCCCTGTCTTTGAAAAACTCTATAAAATCACTTCTGATTTGTTTGGCACTTAACACTCTATTACCCTTTACCTGTTGAAAAACTGAATAATGAAGATTGGCTGGTACCTTGAGAGTTTCGCGACACTTTTGATTCAACCTCAAACGAACCCGAACCAAATACCTCGGCATCCTTGAGCCTTTTCTTGATTAATTTGCAGTAGTTGCTGTTTAATTCAAATCCTATAAACTGTCTATTCATACGATATGCAGCTATCGCAGTTGTCCCGCTGCCCATAAAGGGGTCAAGAACAATGCCCTGCTCCGGGCAGCTTGCTTTTATCATTCGCTCAACAATTTCGAGTGGTTTTTGTGTTGGATGTTCCTGCCTCTCCGGATCTTCTGCATGCAAACGGGCACAACTCCATAAATCCTTGGGGTTGTACCCGACTTCCAGCCATTTTTTACCTACAAATATCGAACGCGTTCGAGCCTTCTTGGTTTTTTCATCATAAGGTATCCTTACGGCATCAATATCGAAGTAGTATCTGCCGGATTTAACAAAAAAACCAATATTATCGTGTACAGATGAAAACCGCCTTGTACTTCCGCCCATACTTGGAACTTTTCTGTCCCATATAATTTCGTTGAGCATCGTCAGTTTTGTTTTTATATAGGAAAATATTTCAGGTGAAAATCTCCATGTAACGAATATATATAAACTTGCGGTTTTTTTCATCTTCGGTATCACAATATCGAGCCACTGCCTTGTCCAGTCGAGATAATCAGCGGGATTAAGTTTGTCGGAATGATTTCCATAATCCTTTCCCAGACAATAAGGCGGGTCGGCAATGACCAGGTCTATACTGTTATCAGGTATTTGTTGCATACCCACAACTGCATCTTCGTTGAATATCTGGTTTAGAAATCGTTCAATTCTTTCCATTTTTCTCCTCCAGCACTATGCTCGTGGATTTCTGGCGAAGCAGCCGCAGGAAATCTTGTCTTGTTCTTTCAACCGGCTCGTGATGATAGAAGGCCTGGAGTTTGTCGTTGCGTGGATTTACATAAATGGGCAGAAACTGGGGAGAGAATATACACAGATAATCAGGCTCAAATCGAATATTTATGTTTTTGAAATGAATCCTAAAACAGCCATATATTAAATTATACGATTGATTTGAGGAATATTGCATATGCAATTTCTCAACCGCTGCAATATCATTCTTGTTTTCTTTACCTGCCATATTGTGGATTTTCACGTTCACATAATAGGTACTATTATCCACTGAAATCTCACAATCGTGCAGACAGGTATCCGGCAAATTGATATTAACCTCATCTAATCCCAGCTCTTTGGCTCTGTATTTTGTCTGTTGTGTTATGACCTGTTCGACAAGCCAGCTCACGGAACGAGTGTGGGCTTTCAACCCATAAGGCAGTATAGTCTCGTCGGTGATATTGAAAGACGGCAGCAGAGTAAGAAGATGCTGAAAAACATCTCTCAAAAAATCAATGTCTGTCTTTACTTTCGCAACCTGTTTTTTTTCATTATCATTCATATCAACGCTATACCAGTCCTTTTGCTGCGAGGATTTTGGCTTTGAGCTGCTCGGTAAGGTCTTTGTTTTCAACAAGAAACTTCTTTGCGTTTTCTCTGCCCTGGCCCAGGCGTATGTCACCGTAATTCAGCCAGGCGCCGCTTTTTTCGACGATATTGCAGTTCGTGGCCAAATCGAGCAAATCGCCCTCGTAGCTGATGCCGGAATCGAACATCACATCGAACTCAGTCTCACGGAAAGGCGGAGCGATTTTGTTCTTAACCACCCTTGCTCTGATCCTTGAGCCGATGGCATCGTTACTGTCTTTTAAGGTGGTAATTCTTCGCAGGTCAATGCGCACCGAGCTGTAAAACTTTAGTGCCTTGCCGCCGGTTGTTGTCTCCGGGTTGCCGAACATCACACCGATTTTCATACGAATCTGATTGATAAAAATCAGTGCGGTCTTGCTCTTATTTATTACGCCTGTCAGTTTCCGCATCGCCTGGCTCATAAGCCTGGCCTGAAGCCCCATGTGGCTATCGCCCATTTCCCCTTCAAGCTCCGCTTTGGGCGTCAGAGCGGCGACCGAATCGACCACTATTAAGTCCACCGAATTGGAGCTGATGAGCATCTGGGTAATCTCCAACGCCTGCTCTCCTGTATCGGGCTGGCTGACCAGCATACTGCTCACATCGACGCCCAGCTTTTTAGCCCAGGTTGTATCCAGCGCATGTTCGGCGTCGATAAAAGCCGCAACTCCCCCTCCCTTCTGGGCATTGGCAATAACGTGCAGCGCCAAAGTTGTTTTGCCCGATGACTCCGGCCCGAACAATTCTGTAACCCTGCCACGAGGAATACCACAACCTCCAAGTGCTATGTCAAGCGACAGCGAGCCGGTGCTAATGCCTTCGATTTTCGCGTAAAGGTGCTCGTCCATCTGCATAATAGCACCCCTGCCGTACTGCTTTTCAATTTGTGCAATCACCCGCTGCAGGGCTTCTTCCTTGGCACCAGCATGTGGCCGTAAAGGTTCCACTTTGCTCTTGGATTTACTTTCCGAAGCTGTTTTTGTCATTGTAAAATCCTCCAATTTTAATTATCTATTGTAATTTATAGTTTCCCAACGATGTATAAATCGGGCCTTTAGGCGTCAGCTCACTTTGAAACACGCAGAGCGAATCGACATTCATCTGTCCAAGTGACAAATCTTTATACTGACCGGCTAATTGTCCCAGTTTTTCACCGGCGTGAAGGTTTCTGGCCCGGCAGAGCGTCAGATGGCCGGAGAATTGCCGATTTTCCTTTGGCCAGCCCGCCTGCGAAAGATTCTCCTCAAGTTCAGTCTGCAATTGGAGCAGCTCTTTGCTTTGCAGACCCGCACCAACCCAGAGGATGCGGGTGGTTTTGCCGCCAAATGAGCCGACTTGCCCGATGTCAATATCGAAACTTTTATGATGACCGGCCACCTCTTTGGTTATATTGCATACCTCGACAAGCTGCTGGTCTGTAATTTCACCGAGAAACTTCAGCGTCAGGTGTGTTAAGTCCGGCTCAACCCACTTGGCATCGCCCCTTTTTATATCTGTTTTTTTGAGCATTTCGCTTTGCAGGCCAGCCAACGCCTTTTTAATCGCCTGCTCAAGCTCTATCGCTATAAATACACGCATAACTTATAAATCCGAAATCCCACATACTAAACAAACGGGCTTATTCTAATCTCTGCTCGCACCAATTTCACGGAAAAAAACAACAGTTTTCGTAGGGTGGCGGCTTGCCCCACCAATTCCTTGGATTCCACAACCAGTGCGGAATGACAAAAACGCACAAGATTATCATCTAAAACCTGACTAATTGACGCAGTTCAGCTAATCGGCTGTCAATGACACTGCGGCTGGTATTTGCCAGGCCGTTAAGAGAAAAATCTGCGATTGTAAATGATGCGGTTACTGTGCCGTAAGCGATTGCTTTTTTAAGAGTCGAAAAATCGGTCTTCCCTCTGGCGGCCAGATAGCCCATAAATCCGCCTGCGAAGCTGTCACCTGCTCCGGTCGGGTCCAGAACCATCTCAGCAGGATAAGCCGGCAGCAAAAACTTCCCCCCTTCTTTGTTGCACAACAAAGAACCGGACGCCCCTTTCTTGATAACCACAAATTCTGGCCCCATCTCAATAATCAAATCCGCTGCCTTTATAAGATTCTGCTCACCGGCGAGTTGCCTGGCTTCATCTTCATTGATAATCAGGCAGTTGATTTTTGTAAGCATTTTCATCAGGTCTGTTTTAAAATTGCTTATATAGCAATTCATCGTATCGGCAGCAACAAAGACCGGCTTTCGCACCTGCGAAAGAAGCTCGATTTGCAAATTTGGAGCAGTATTGGCTAAAAAAATAAATTTGCTGTCCGCGAAAGATGCCGGCACAACGGGCGGTGCTTCAGCCAGGACATTCAGTTCCATACGGTCTGTTGTCCTGTTGTCCATATCTTCGTGATAAGTCCCTGCCCAGCGGAAGGTTTTGCTTTGTTCTCTTATTTCAAGGCCGGCCAGGTCGATTTTTCTGCCGGCGAATACCTCTGCCAATTTAAACGGGCAATCCGCCCCGACAACACCCACGAACCGCACCGGACAGAAGAACGATGCTGCCATTGAAAAATACACAGCCGAGCCGCCAAGACAATCCTCGCTGACGCCGTAAGGCGTCTTTACTGTATCAATTCCAATCGAACCAGTTACCAATAAACTCATATTTATTTTCCTATCAAGAGCACTTCGGCTGAATTATTTGTGCTTAGAACGTATTTATATGCTTTTCTATTGAGCTCCCAAACATCTCGTTTGTACTTTTTGAGAAGTCCAATAAGTTCATCCACAGAAGGAATCCCATCTGCTCGATAAGAAACAACTAAGATGCTTTCACGAAATTTGTCAAACAATCGGTCGAAAGCAGAGAAGATTTTATTCTTATCCGTCCAAACAGACTCCTCAGCTCTTAATCTTTTGTGCTTTGTTTTATAATCAATCATATTTGGCCATTGTGAATAATTGACTAAGCCATCAAGAAAGTGATAAAAACCGAGATAATCAACACAT
>CAZYWY010000160.1:0-5472 GCA_964651605.1 uncultured Pirellulales bacterium
ATACATCTGGCACTGACGGTTGTAGCGCTGTCGGCCATTTCAAGCCTGGCGCTGATTACGATATTTGTATTCCGGGAGGGACTGCCGATTATCCTGAAGGTCGGGGTGAAAAATTTCTTTCTTTCCGGCGACTGGTACCCGAGCGAGGGCAAATTCGGAATCCTGAATATGATAGTCGGCTCGCTTGTGGTAACAGCCGGCGCAATAATCATCGGTGCAGTATTCGGGCTTGGCTGTGCCATCGTCCTGACGCAGTTTGCGCCGCGCCAGCTTGTGGTTATTCTCAAACCGGCGATAGAACTTCTTGCGGGAATTCCTTCCGTGGTTTATGGATTTATCGGCGTGGTGGTTCTTGTCCCGTTCATCCGTGAGCATCTTGGCGGGCCGGGCCTGTCGGTTCTTGCAGCGTCAATCGTGCTGGGAATAATGGTGCTGCCGACGGTTACGAGCATTTCTGTCGATGTTATTCAGGCGGTGCCGAGGTCCTACCGTGAAGGCTCGATTGCTCTTGGCGCTACGCAATGGCAGACAACTTATATGGTTATTTTGAAAGCCGCCAAATCGGGCATCTTCGCAGCCTGCATACTGGGGATGGGCAGAGCAATCGGCGAGACTATGGCGGTGATAATGGTCGCAGGCAACGCCCTCGACCTGCCGCACAGCATTCTTGACCCGGTAAGAACCCTGACGAGCAACATAGCTCTGGAGATGGGTTACGCAGCCGGCGACCATCGCAAGGCGCTATTTGCAACCGGCGTGACACTGTTTGTCATTATTATGATTTTGAACACTGTTGCATTAACTATCTCCCGCGCAAGTGCAGGAAAGGCGGCTAAAAAATGAAAATTACTCCCGCCACATCGCAGCGATTAGTTGTCACCTTTTTGGGACTGCTGACGGCGATTACTCTGTGTGTATTGCTGTTTATAATTATATATATTCTTGCTCACGGCCTGAGAAATATTACCTGGACGTTCCTGAGCGAACCATCCCGCAAGATGGGCAGGGAAGGCGGCGTCCTTCCGATGATTGTCGGCACTATCGCCGTAACAGGCCTGGCGGTGCTGCTCGCTGCACCGGTCGGGGTGCTTACCACAATTTATCTTACCGAATACACCCGCGAGGGGAAACTGACCTCGGTGATTCGATTCGGTGCAGATTGTCTGGCGGCGATTCCGTCAATTATTTTCGGCTTGTTCGGCTTTGTATTTTTCGTGGTGGTGCTGCGTATGGGATTTTCCATTCTTTCGGGCGCTCTGACTCTTGCGATTATGGTGCTGCCGACAATCATACGAACCAGCGAGGAGGCGATTCGAGCTGTGCCGATGGTTTATCGTGAAGTTAGCTACGGACTGGGCAGCACACGCTGGCAAATGGTAACAAGAGTGGTATTAAAATCGGCACTGCCGGGCATCGGTACCGGAATCGTTCTTTCAATCGGCAGATGCGTCAGCGAGACGGCGGCGGTAATGCTGACAGCAGGGGCTGCTCTGCGAATGCCGCACTCGCCGTTTGATTCTTCAAGAACCCTGTCACTGCATTTTTATATACTATCACGCGAAGGTATCTCGATGCAGAATGCTTACGCTACTGCGTCCGTGCTTATTATTACAATCCTGGCGATAAATATTATCGCATATCTGCTGATGCGGAGGTTTGTCGCAAAGGTAAGATAATGGAAAATAACACAAAAATAATCGTGGAAGGATTTTCCGCTTTTTATGACAAGACGGAGGTTCTGAAAAAAATCGAGCTTTCCATCTTCAGTAGAGAACGGCTTGCCATAATCGGGCCTGCCAACAGCGGCAAGTCAACTTTCCTGCGCAGCCTCAACCGGCTCAACGACTTGCATCATAACTTTTCTCATAGCGGAAGGATTATTTTCGACGGCAGGGACATTTATGACGAGCAGGTTGATGTGCCTTCGCTTCGCAGGCGAATCGGAATGGTCTATGCGACCCCTGCACCGCTGCCCTGTTCGATTTATGACAATGTCTCTTACGGCCCGAAAGTCTCAGGAATCAGAAAGCGTTCGCAGCTCGATGAGCTTGTTGAGTTCGGCCTGGAAAAGGCAGTCCTTTGGGATGAGGTCAAAGACAGGCTGAACGAACATGCATCGAACCTTTCGGGTGGCCAGCAGCAAAGAATGTGTCTTGCCAGAGTCCTTGCGCTGAAGCCTGAGGTGCTGCTTCTGGATGAACCCTGTTCGGGCCTGGACCCGATTTCCACGGCAAAAATCGAAGATGCCCTGCTGGAGCTGAAATCCAGCTATGCGATTGTCCTGGTGACAAATAACACCAAACAGGCTGCAAGGGCGTCCGACCGGACGGCGTTTTTCCTTATGGGGCAGTTGATAGAAGTCGGGCAAACAGGAGAATTATTTACCAAACCAGCCAACAAAAAAACAGAAGATTACATAACCGGCCAATTCGGATAGCTTGCGTATATGGACAATATAATTGATGTACGAAAATTGAATCTTTACTACGGCAGCTTTCAAGCGGTCAAAGATGTTACTATGTCCATAAAACCGCAGTCCATCACGGCTCTGATTGGCCCGTCGGGCTGCGGTAAAAGTACGCTGCTGCGATGTTTTAACCGTATGAACGACCTGATAGAAGGTGTAAAAATCAGCGGACAGGTTCTTTACAATGGTCAGGATATTTATCAGCCTTCGACGAACCTGACACAACTGCGCCGCAAGGTCGGTATGGTCTTTCAAAGGCCCAATCCGTTTCCTTTGTCTGTTTTTGACAATGTCGCTTACGGCAGGCGGGTTCACGGCCTGCCCAAAGGCGCCGAAACCCAGATGGCGGTCGAGCAAAGCCTGCGCTCTACCGGCTTGTGGGATGAGTTGAAGGACAAGCTGCACATATCGGCATTGAATCTTTCAGCCGAGCAGCAGCAGCGGTTGTGCATATCACGGCTTCTGGCAGTCGAGCCGGATGTGCTGCTTATGGACGAACCCTGCTCGGCTCTGGACCCGATTGCAACCGGACATATTGAAGATTTGATGAAGGAATTGGCGCTCAACTATACTATAGTGATTGTTACGCATAATATGCAGCAGGCCGCCAGGGTCAGCGAGCAGACGGCTCTTTTCTGGCTCGGCGAAATGGTGGAATATAATACGACTGTGAAGATTTTTGAGAATCCCGACAAACAACAAACGGAAGATTATATAACTGGTAGATTCGGATAACTTTTAGTTTTGAGTCTTTAGTTTTGAGTTTTTAGTTGTAACTCAACACTCAAAACTCATAATTCTAAACTTGTTAAGAGGAGTTAAAAAATGCCAAGACACTTACAACGTGAAATAGAAAGTCTGAAAAAGAAGATATTAAGTCTCGGCGCAATAGTCGAGACGACCGTTCATAACGCCATAAAATCAATCGAAGAGCGGGACGCCGCCCTGGCTGAGAAAATCATAGAAGAGGATATCGAGATAGACCAGACAGAGGTCGATATAGAAGAAGACTGTCTGAAGATTCTCGCACTGTATCAGCCTGTTGCGATTGACCTGCGTTTTATCGTGGTAGTGATGAAAATCAATAACGACCTCGAACGCATCGGCGATTTGGCGGTCAACATCGCCGAAAGGTCGGCATATCTTGCTTCTGTGCAGCAGGTGAAAGAGTCCTTCGACTTTGTCCGTATGAGCGAACAGACCGAAGCAATGCTCAAAAAGAGCCTTGATGCCCTGGTAAATCTTGATTCTGCACTGGCTTATGAGGTTATCGCCGCAGATGATATTGTTGATGATTTAAACCGCCAGATGTACCTGAAGATTCAGGATGCAATTCCAAAACATCTCGAGCAAATCAACTCATTTATTCATCTGTTGTCTGTCTCAAGGCATCTGGAGCGTATTGCCGACCACACTACGAACATCGCAGAGGACGTAATTTATATGGTTGACGGCAAAATCGTCCGGCATAAAACCGAAGACTACAACAAAAAGTAACACTTCTTTGTTCGGATTGTTCGGCTATGGAAGATAGAAATTGTAGAACAGGAAATGCCCGCTGATTTTTAAATGGCTCGCTATTCCACTATAATTCGTTAAACTCCTCAACATTGAGTTCAGCTTGCTTTAAAAGTTTCTTAAGAATGCCAATCCCAAGTTCTTTATGTTGAGGAATTGATAATGTATAAGGATACCCCTGCTTTACAAGCATAATATGAGAGCCAATCTGCCGATCTGCCACCCAGCCGGCACGTTTAAACTTTTTTACTGCCACAGCGCCTGAACATAATTTAATGCGATGACTCATACTGTGATCTCTATTATCTGCGCTTGACGTTGTTTAGTTTTCTCATTCATAACCTCCAGCCACCCTGTAATGGCTTCCTTGATGTTAGCCTTGGCTTCGGTTATTGTTTGTCCCTGAGAAACACAACCAGGCAGAGCAGGTACTTCGGCGACGTAGTAACCTGTTTCATCTTGTTCAATAACAACCTGAAGTTTCATAATATCACCTCTATATTCAACTATATTGCATATTTATATACTCTAAATCATACTCTAATTCATAGAATTTCAAACAGCAAAATTTAGCCCAGTTCCTTAAAAATATTCAATAGTCCGTCATTAATAATCAATTAATACTCTTATTCCTGCACCGCTTTGGCTACGAATTCCTGCTCTTTGGAAAGCTGAGGCTTCGGGAGCGTTCACGATAATTCTGTCCTTAGACAGGACATAAACCTGCGTATGCAAATTGAATCCGCGTTTCTTATACGACTTGTCTACTTCAACTTCTATACGAGTCGCAACTGTCTTTATTGCTGACCACAATCCTTTAACAATATTACCAGCATGATCGCCATACTGAGCCGTCGTAAACTTTCAGTTTGTGGTCAGTGCTGTTCATATAAATATCTCCTTCGGATGGACTTGATGGCGCTGTCGCTCTTGGCTCTAATCTCATTACGTCACTTATATGAAGATTCCTTGCTGGTGTCGTTCCGATGCCGACATAGCCGGTATCGCGACTGATAGATATATGTGGACCAATGCTACCTGAGCTACTTTTACCATAAACATACATCATGTTATCACTACCATCGTATTTTATAGACATTCCATACGTATAATCATTATCTTCAGCCAATACTATCTCAGCGCTACCACCAGAAGTAATTGTAGATGGAGCTATAATTACAGAACCAAGGGTCGAATCGCTCACCACATGTAAATCAGCTTCTGGATATGTCGTTCCAATGCCGACATCGCCTCCATCTTCTACCCACAAACCTACGTTACCAGCATCATCCTTGAATCCGATTCCAGTAGCGTCTCTCGCATAAAGCGCTCCGTCAAACTTCGCCTCTCCTGCAACATCTAATGTTTTAGTGGGAATCACGCCGATGCCGAGATCGCCGTTTATGCGCAAAACATCATTGTCAAACTCTCCATAGATAAGCGGGCTGCTGGTGTCTGAATTGTCAATATAGAGCTTGTTAGACCCC
>CAZYWY010000161.1:0-5460 GCA_964651605.1 uncultured Pirellulales bacterium
CGTATTGTTTTCGAGAATAAGAAAATGCTCAATGTCACTCGGCAGCTGCCAACGGTAACTGTGTTTGTATTTAATTTTTTTCGTGAAAAGAGTTAAGACGGCTTTTTCGCCGACCCGCAGAGTGATGCCTTTGCGTTCATAAACTGTATAGTCGGTTGCACCTTCTGATTCGAGTGTTGGGAGATTGCCGGTAGTATTTTGCAGATTGCGTCCGCTTGAATCTGTTACCGGTTGGCTTATAACATCTATCTGATTTGACCTTATTGAATTATCATAAGCAATACTTGCTCGATTTGATATTTGGGTCATTACCTGGGGTGGTGCGACTGCAGTACCGATTGTTCGTATCACCTGGCCGATTGATATCGGCGTCAGAAAGTCCGTATGAACAAAATGCGGCACACCGACAACTAACTGTACATCGCAATTTATGAGGTCCTCGGCTTCATTTACCAGTGTCCCCCGAAGTGTCAACTCTGCTGTGTCTTCGTTGAGCAGTTTCAGGGTATATTCGGGAATCCAGGTTATGCCTTTACGCAGGTAAGCCATACCGAGTGTAGTTTTTTCCGCGGTTTTTTTATCATCGGATATAACGTGTATTCGCAGCGGATTTTCGAGGACGACAAGTTTGGTTATGCCTTCCAGAGGCACGGCGAAATTATTGCTTTCCGCATCGAGAATAACGTAGTCACTTCCGACTGAAACGACTTTTCCTGCGGCGCTGTTGGATTTTTTATTCTCCAGATAAGAAAGCTGAACCTTAAGATACATACAGCTTTGCAGTCTGCTTCGTTTGACGGCAATATCATCAGGAGCATCGACCCCGTCGAATTCGACGGTGTCACCGTTGCCTGTGCCTACGATGTCAACAGTCTTGTTTGCGTCTGTTGGAAATATCACCAGTGTTCCGAATGAGGCAGGCGGTATTGCCCCTGAGATACACCAGCCGTCGCGCAGTTCTGTCTGTCCCTGCCGAAGGAAGAATCCTAGGTCGTTCTTGAATATAGTTACGGATGTTACCTTCGACTTCCACAGATACGGATTTTCTTTTTTGTCCTCCGCAGATTCTTTGGCCAGTGCAGTTGCTGCCAATGCCAGGACTAACAGGTACACAATTTTGGTCTTCGGATTTCTCATTTTAATTCTCCTTAAAATTAAGATTTATAAGATACGGTAAAAGTACTATTCATATTTTACACTGAAAGTAGATGGAGAGTGTGTAAATTATATGTAAAAAATCTGTACAGAATACCGAATACTAACTTTTAATTATATTCTGCCTGCAGATTTGAGGGTTTTCTGATAGCTGCGGAAGGAGTGGAATTGCTGTTCGAAATAACCGCCTTTTATAGACCTCGCGGCGAAAAGGACACAGCCGAGTATCCTGGCATTGAAATCCTGAAGCTCCTGAATAGTTCGCTGTGCGGCGCCTCTGCTGGTTGATGTTGCGTTAAAGACCAGCAGCACCGCATCAATCAGACCTGCTATAACTTTGGAATCGCTGACCAGCAGCGCCGCAGGGCCGTCAATGATGACATAATTATACTTCCTGCGTTGTTTGGCGAGGATTTGTTTCATTATTTTATTGCCGAGCAGTTCTGTCGGATTTGACGGGACAGGTCCGCAGTCAATTATATCCAACCCTTCGATGCCGCTGCTTCTGACGGCATCGCTGAAGGGACACTGGCCTGTAAGGACGCTGCTTAAGCCGAAGCCGAAAGCCTCAGCTTTTTTATTGACGCCCTGCATGCGTGGGAAAAGTCTGTTCAGTCCCGGCCTTCGGAAGTTAGCATCTATCAGCAAGACTTTTTTATCATCTGCTACGAAAGTCATCGCCAGATTGACCGCTGTGGAAGTTGCACCGTCGCCGCTCATACCGCCGCAGACCAGCAGATATTTTACCGGGTTGTCCCTGGCGAGCAGTTTCAGATTGGCCCGGCATTGTCTGTATGATTCGCTGACAAGAGAATAAGGCGCCTTGCGTACCACCTCACTGGGGTGTACCTGTCTGGTCTGACTATCTTCTGATGGGTCCGGTATCACCCCCAGAAGCGGGATATCCAGATATTTTGCAACGTCACTCGATGTCCGCACCAGCTCGTTTGCAAACTCTGCCATAAAGCTCATCGCCACGCCCAGCAGCAGGCCCAGCATTGTGCAGGCCGGCAGCCAGAGCCACCATTGTCTGGATGTCACCATCTCCAGCGGTTCGGGTGCAAGCCCGACCGAGCGGACTTTTGGCGTCTCCGGGTCGGTTGCGATGATTTTCCATTTCTCAATCTGCTGCTTGAGCGAGTCGAGCATAGTGAGTCTTTCGTCCCTTATTTTCAGGACGCGGTCGTACTCGACGCGGGCATTATCGAGTGTTTTTTTCTCGGCCTCTGCCTGGCTGCGCAGGCTCTCAAGTTCTTTGAATCTTTCCCGAAGCCCTTTCAGGTAGTCCTGTGCGTTCTTGAGATTAGCATGGCTGATCTGCTCGGCGATTTCAGCTTTTCTTTCTTCTTTTGCCCTTTTCGTTTCCTCAACCAGCTTGTTCATTTCCTGCACGGATTTGTGGTCCTGCCCGAAACGTTCGAGCAGGCTGGAGAGTTTGGCCTCCTGCAGGGCAAGCTGCTGAGTAAGAGAAAGCAGCACGGGATCTTTTTCGACTATGATTTCAATCTGCTCGGTAATCGGACCGCTGGCCAGAGCCGCAAGATTGTTCATATCGGTCTGGAATTGTGTTATAGCCAGATTGAGCTTGTCTTTTTCAAGTTCGAGGTTGTTGAGCTTCAAAGTTGTTGTATCCTGAAAATATCTGCTTTCCGGAGCATCGAGGTCGGTTATATTCGAGTCTATGCGTATCTTGTCAAGATTTTTTTCTACAGTTCGCAGCTCAGTTTCCACTGCGGTTTTTTGTTTTTCGAGCTGAATCAGCTTATCGGTAACTTCGGCTGTCTTGGTCGCTCCCTGTTTTGTCAGAAACAAATCGAGCATTTCGTTGACGATAAGAGCGGCCTCGGGGGCCTTTTTGCAGGCCATTGATATTTCAACAAATTCGCTGTCTCGCTGAGGATAGGCGACGAAGTTTCTGTCCAGAGACCTGACGGCTTTTTGAATGTTCCCGTCTGTTGCGGCGAACCATTCGGTCTGTTTGATTTTGTTTCTTTCCAGAAGTTCCTGTAAAGAGCGTTGCTGCTTTATGAGATTTGCTATTGACCTGCGGTAGTTATACTGCAGATTATTCTCGAGCTGAACGGCCCCGATGGTTAGCGGGTCGGCAGGCACAGGGGAAAGCACCTGTATGTAGGTTCTTGCAACATACCTTGGAAAATAAAGCTGCAGGAGCTTCCAGATTCCTACTCCTGCTGCGACACCCAGGACTGTCATTATAATTATCAGCAGAATGTGCCGCCGGAAGATGCCGAGGACTTGCCTGGCGGTCAATGAGGCAGCTGCCGGCGGGGTGGTTCTTGCCGAACCGGCTCGATTTTTTTCAATTATCGGATTTTGTTCTGCCATTTCAATTTCCGCCTACACGCTCAAGAGCTTTCTGAAGCCGCATTCTGGCCGGTTGCGATAACTTTCCTGCTCCTTTTTCCAGTGCCAGTTTATATGCGGCCAGTGCTTCGTTTTTATCTCCGAGTTTTTCTTTTATCAGACCTTTATGCTCATAGACAACAGCCGGTATAATGGCCCTGTTTTGCCTGTTGTACTGTTGTAAAGCCTCTTGTACAAATTTATCAGCCTGGCCGATTTGGCCGTTTTTATACAGTACAAAAGCGTAAGTCTCCATTATACCCGGCTCATCGGGCATAGCGTCCAGCGCCCGCTTTGAATATTCGAGAGCCTGCGTTAGCCTCTGGTTATCCTCGGCAAGCAGGAACGCCATATTATTCAGGATATTTGTATTATTCGGCATTTCAGGAAGGAGACTTTCGTATTCTGTGATTGCGGACCTCAGATAAATATTATCGGAAGTTCTATCATACGCCAGTACCAGCAGTTCCGCCTTCTGCATCTTGTATTTTGTTATGTTGGGGTCATTGGGACTGGTTTGTTTAATGCACTTGTCGATATATTCAATTGCCTTGTCGAGTGACTGTTTGGCGGTTGCATCCGTATCTGTATAATCAATTTTTTGCAGAGGTTGTTCCAATAATAACCTTGAATTCGGGTTATGAGGCAGCGTTTTGGCCTGTTCCTTAGCCGAAGCCGCAATATCCAGAAGCGTCTGTCGCAGCGATGGATTGTTTTGTTTGCCGGCTGCCGCTGTTGCGGTCTTAGCCAGCAAATTCGCATTTTCACTGGATTTCACGGCCTCAAATAGATTCTGGCGAATCGCCACAGCCCGTAACGGCTCATCCGGTGCAATTACATCGGCATAAAGGCCGAGCAGTTCCAAATCTGCCGGATTAAGCACAATCGCCCGCTCCAGTGCATCTTTGGCTTCAGTGATTTTGACTGCTGATAACTGATTCCTGATTCCTTTGTATATTGTTGTTGCCTCACTTTTGGCGATGACAGCGTCCAGTGGATTCAGCGTGGCAGCTTTATGAATATCTGCAAGACCGGCAGCTTCGTTGCCAAATGCGATATTAATTTGACTGCGCAGCAAATAAAGACGCGAAGAGACCGGGTTTTGTTTTAAAGCGGCCTGTGTCCGTGCCATTGCATCCTTAAATTGTCCCTTCGCTGCCAGCAGACGAGCTTCAAAAAACAAGCCCTGACACTGGTCTGTGTCCCTGTCCCGTGCCGTTTGAATAACCTGCTTTGCCAGCGTCCAGTTTCGACTGGAAATGGTAGTTTCAAATAGACAGCCGGCAGCGAGGTTTTCGTTTGTCACTTGACTGGGGTCGTTGAGTGTTTTGAACTGCTCAAGGACGTCCTGCAGATAACAGGCGGCTTTTTCAAAATCCTTGTTGCGATAATAAAACAGCCCAAGTTGTACCTTCCTGTTGAGCGGCTCAGCAATATCGGCAATAACCTGTTCTTCAATCTGTCTGTATCTGTCCTGCGAAATGTCCGCAGGCTTCGGCTCGGCGAGAATTTTTTTGTATATCGCCACCGCAATATTATCAGGAGAATATTTAAGGTATCGCCCGGCCAAATCATCAGCCTGACCCGCCTGATTATTTTTTACCAGTTCCTTGCAAAGCTCGATTAGCAATGTCTGTTCAACAGCGTTCGGCTCGGTTGTCAGCAATTTGCTCATCAGTTCAACCTGCTGATTCAAAAGGCCGGCTTCGATTTTTGAGTCTTGAGTTTGATTTTGCTCAATCTTGGCCTGGTTCAGCGCCAACTGAAGTCCAATCACCCAGGCGTTGTCCTGTGGCTGTTTAGCCAATTCTTTTTCAGCCTGGTCAAACTGCTGCGTGCCTATCAATGTACGGATGCGGAGTTCTGTGCTTACAGAAGATGGGCCGGCGTATGCTTCATAAGCGGCTATTTGCTCAGCAGCGGCAGACCATCGCTTGAATT
>CAZYWY010000162.1:0-5384 GCA_964651605.1 uncultured Pirellulales bacterium
GCTTAACTGCGACACGGACAGTGCAAAAGTAAAAGGCCACTCACGCAGGACGGTATTTTGTGTGTTTAATGCCAACCGGCCTGTCTGGCTATTGAAAAAATCAATAATCGAATCTATACGTATATTGTCGGCAATATCAGTGGAAAATGCTTTTTCGGCAGTAAGTTTTTCGATTGTATGGCTTACTGTCTCTGTGGTTACCGGCACGGATAAATCAAGACTGGAAATCACAAGATGTGTTGCTGAGCCGATAATTCTTTGCTCGATAGTTTTGCTTTTAGCTGTGTCCACTGAGACAACAACACGAGGCAGGCGACTCAGTGACATCGAATAATCGAACCTGACATATTCATCGTCACGGTGCGTCATCTCTGAAACGGACTGTTTCGCAGGCAGGACAGATACATCGCCGAATTGATAAAACCGGCTTAACGACTTTTTCACCTTCGCAAGCAGCCCCGAATTGCCCCCCCCTGCTGCTGTTTGTTTCAACAAAGTGCCGGACGTTCCTGGTTTGCGATTTTTCTGTTCTATTATAAAATCACTAAACCGTTTCAAATCCGCACTGCTATAAAGTCTGAAACCGAACAGCTTCTCATCGGCTCGGCCTGCCAGACCGGTACCAAAGGCCTGATGCAAAATATTCTGGTCTGAAAGGGCATAAAGAATCCACCCCAAGGGGTTTTTACAGTTTTTAAGCTGCCAATTAGGAATGGAGCCATCTGCGAAAAAATACCCATCTGAAACAAATTGTCGGCAGTATGCTTGTTTCTGTGAGGCGGTTAAAATGAGCCTGTCCCTTGCCCGTGTTGTCGCAACATAAAGGATACGCATCTCTTCTTCCAGAGAGGATGAAAGTTTCTGCTCTGCAATAACCTGATGGGCAAGCGAACTGATTTTACTGTTCGTTTTTCGGTCTATAATCCGCAGGCCCAGAGCATCTTCATCACTAATAAGACAATCTGACCGAACATCTGTTGTATTGAAATTGCTCTGCAGCTCAGCCAGAAAGACTACCGGAAACTCAAGCCCTTTACTTTTGTGAACGCTGAGTACGCGAACGGCATTGCCGGCTGAGTTCTGTGGTTCAGCCGGTGCCCAATCCTGCCCTGCTTCCTGAATATCCTGCAGGAAATCCACAAATCTGTTGAGAGAAGCACTGCCCGGTCCGCCGGCAAAACCTTCGAACTGTATGGTTCGCTCGTGAAGCTGAAGTAAATTGGCCTTTCGTGACCGACCGTTCAACAGCGCCGAAACAAAAGACATATAGCCGGTTTCACGATAAATCCGCCAGATTAAATCCGCCAGTTCACCGCTGCGACTTGCCGAACGCCATTGCTCAAGCCGGCTTAGGATTTTTCTTAGCTTTTCGGCAAGCCGTACATCCGGGCCTCTGCTGCAATAATCCAGAAGATGCGTATAAAAACTGCCCTGCTGCTCCTGCCGGGCGAACAATTTGATTTTTAACAGCTCCGTGTCACTGACCCGGAAAATCGGGCTTCGCAGCACAGCCGCCGTTTCAATGTCACGCTGTGGATTATCAAGCACTTTCAACAGCGACAGACAATCGGTTATCTCGGTTGTCTGGAAGTATCCTTCGGCCGCTTTACAGCTTACCGGAACACCTGCCAGTCTGAGAACTTCGACATAATCGTTTGCTCTGCCGGCCAGCGAACGCATCAATATTACGATATCCTTATATTGAACGTCCCTAAGCACATTTTGTGTCTTGTCAAATATCTGAAATTCAGCTTGACCTGTATCTGCACCTGTGAGCTGTCTGATACGCTGGGCAATCATTGCCGCCTGGCATCTGCGAGATGTATCCAGACCTGACTTCGTGTTGTTATCAACAGATGTTTCTTCTGTCTGCTCATTTTCCGAATCCAGGCCGTTATCTGTCTGGTCGAGTATATGTAATTCCACAACAGGCCTGTCATTTAACTTTATCGTCGAATCATCGCAGCCAGACGGTCTCAACATAACCGACTCGCCATAGTCAAGCCCGCCAAATGAAGTTGTCATTATGCGGGAGAATATTTTGTTCGCAAAATCAAGGATTCCTTTGGCTGAGCGAAAATTAGTATTAAGTTCGATTCGCAAACCTCCGGAAGTTTCTTCCTGCCGGGGCGATATAGCATTCAACTGGTCAAGAAATATTTTCGGCTGTGAACCTCTGAAGGCATAAATACTCTGTTTGACGTCCCCCACATTAAAAACATTGTTACCGGCACTTAACATCTGAATAAGCAGTCTCTGCACAGAATTGATGTCCTGATATTCATCGACCGATATATGCTGAAACCTGTTGCGAAGAGCCAAAGCAGTTTGCGAAGGCACAGGATTAACGGCGGAACTATCTTCGGTTAAAAGTTTCAGGGCATAATGTTCCAAATCCGCAAAATCAAGGCAGTTGATGGATTGCTTCGCCTGTGAATAGAGCTGCTCAAAAATCCTGACAAGTTCCACGAGTACTTTTGTCTGCAGTCCGGCAATGCTGCCGATGCTGTCGGTGTATTGCGGATTCAAAACAGCAAGTTCGAAAAGACTCTCAAATAATTCTTTAGCTTTTCTTGCGATGCCAGCGATAATGTTTGCGGGTAAATCCGGCAGGTTTCTGGGTTTATACTCATACCTGGCAGGAGCCTGATGTTTTTTCAGATGTTCGCAGAATCCCTCCCAGTCGCCCGATTCAAGCAGCTTGTAATATTCCGACACAGGCTCGGCCAGTATTCTCTCCCATTTGCCCGACCATTCACCGCCGGTATTATAGCTTTCATACAATCTTTGAGCGTGGCGAAGCATAGATGAAATGTCTCTTAAACGCCCTGCAACGACCTGCTTTTGTTTTTCGCCCAGCTTTGTTGAGAACTGATTTATAATTTGTGTAAATTGTTCAGCTCTTTCAAACCAGTTCTGTCGTGAAACTACGCCATCCAAAAAATTACTCAGACTCACAATCACAGACAGAAATCCGTCACCGATGCGAAGATTCCTCCCGTATAAAAGCTGCTCAAGCGCATCTCTTAAATCGTTTCGCTGCCAGGCTTTTTCTATGGTTGCATCAAGAGCCTCGAGCTTAAGAAGTTTCTGCTGGTCTTCATCTATAACCCTGAAAGTCGGGTCAAGACCGATTTTATAAAAATTCTCTGTGATGAGCCGTTTGCAGAAGGAATGTATTGTGCTGATTTCCGCATTCTGCAGGAGTATAAGCTGGTAACGAATATGGCCACTTGGCTTGTTCCTGACAGCTTCTTTCAGTTGCTCGGCGATTCGGGAACGCATCTGCTCGGCGGCAGCTTCGGTAAAAGTCAGAATAAGCATATTACGGATATCTTTTTTTTCCGAAATAATGCTAAGACACCTGCCCGACAAAACAGCCGTCTTGCCTGTACCCGCCGAGGCTGTTACAAGCACATTATTGCCCCGTGCCTTGATGGCCTGCAACTGTTGTGATGTCCATTTTATTTCCTTTTCAGCCATTGATGTCCCCTGCTCTGTCAAGAACCTCTGTCTTGTCCACCTGCTCAAGGAAATTGTAGCTGTTAATCATCGGGTCAAAACGACACACAGGCCGATATTTACAATAACTGCAAGGCGATTTATCTTTTAAGCGGTACGGGGCAGCGTCAATTTTCCCGGTCAGAATATATTGTGACAGTTCTGTTATTTTGTGTTCTGTAAAATTCATCACCTTTTCAAAATCAGCCGGTTTCAATGCCCCGCTTCTATTGTAACGGCCGTATTGACCGTCCTTCTGGGTGACATAGAAGTTATAGTACCTGCTGCTGTCACCATTATCGAGCAGTCGATAATATTGTCCGTTAAATAAGCCTTTGGCTTTGTATGGAAATTTCGTTTCATAGTTGTCAGAATCAGCAAATGAAAGTTTCATCGGTGATGCTTCTATCGGCAGATAAAAAGCTCCCGCTGCGTCAAGCATTCTGTGAAGGGATGAATTTCTAACAGCCAGCATATAAATTGCAAGCTGCATATCAAGGCCGTAATATAATTTTGTCCAGTCGAAACTCCTGCTGCTGCGTTTATAATCGAAAATAACTGCCAACTTACGATTGTTATTATCCGCCACATCAATTCTGTCAATCTTGCCAACAAGTGACAGAAGATGGTTATTCCCCAGAGCGATTTCATATTCGCCGAGTGCATCGACACTTGCACTACTTGCGTGGGAATATCGGGGCTGACCAAAAACGACCTCTGACAAGTCCGGTTTGAAAGCTCCGGCACTAACCATTTCAGCAACAGCTATGACAAATCTCTCGAGAGTTTCGGCTGCTGAACGAATAACGAATCTGTTATAGTCTCGCCTGCCGACAAAATTTGAAAAAAAGTTATCGTTGTGAATAAGAATTTCGAGCTGCTCATTTAAGAGCCGCAGCAGCTCATCCTGACCAACCGTGTTGAAATTCTGCCCGCCTGTTTTGAGTCTGCCAAGCAAAGCATCCAAAATTCTGTGATAGAAATTACCCAGGTCAAGCGGTTCGAATTTGAACTCTTTTCTCTCCTTCAGTTCCAGTAAATATTTCGCAAAATGCTGATATGGACAGGCTGCAAAACTGCTCAATCTTGTCGCTGAGCAAAACAAAGTTTTATCAAAACACTCTTTAATTACCGAATATTCGAGCGTTGCTGCATTATCGTAATTTATTGCCGAAAGGACTTCATCGCCTAACGGAGCTAACTGCTCATCGGAACACATATCATCGAGCAGACAGGCCAACCCCGGAGCATTCTCTGTAGAGAAAATATCTCTGCCAAGCCGTTCACAAAGCAACTCGGCAAGTTCCGACTTTGTGTATATTGTATCAATGCCAACCGTCTGGTCGGTGACAAATTGTTCCTTAAAACCTGTGAAAAGAGATTCAAGCTCGTTTATAAAATGCGAAGCAAGCAAAGCACTGCCTTTATCGTCAGTCGAAGGATAAGTGATATAAAGCCGCTGCGAAGGCCTGGTGAATGCGATATAAGCCAGGTACTGGCTGGACGCAAGCGCCCCTTCTGTGGCCGGTGCAAGAGCAAAATCGGCCTGCTCAGCCGCCCTGCGGTCATCGTCACTGAAAATGCTGTCCTGGACAATCGGCGAGGGAAATTGTTTTTCGGTAGCGCCAATTAAAAAAACAGCCTTCAAATCCGGATGTCTGCTTCTTTCGATTGAGCCGACAAGCACCTGGTCCAGCCCCGGAGGAATTAACGCCAGAGTCACCTGTGAAAAGGCCGAGTCGATAATTGCACGATAATCCTCAACTTTGGCCGCCCTGCCGGAAAATACGCTGACAAGCTCATCGAATATATCAACAAGCCTGTTGTAAAATTGCTGATGTTCCTCCGCAGATGTAATATCGTTAATGATACGGCGACCACCG
>CAZYWY010000163.1:0-5368 GCA_964651605.1 uncultured Pirellulales bacterium
TATAAATCTTTTTCGGGTCCTCCAGCGTTTTGCTCGAAGGATACCGTGAGCCGTACGCCTGGCAGTTTAGCGATTCCCAATATTCGCCATCCGAATAGCAGGTGCTGTAGAGGATTCCTTTTCGTCCGTCTTTGGAGCGTTCGAGAACCACGGCCCCGGCGCCATCTCCGAAAAGGATACAGCTTGCTCTGTCGGTAAAATCGGTGATTTTGGTTAGGGTCTCGGCACCTATTACCAGGGCGTTATTGGCTCTGCCGCTTTCGAGAAATTGCTGTACTATCGAAAGAGAGTATAAAAAGCCGCTGCAGGCGGCGGATAAATCGAATACCCACGCCTTTTTGGCGTTCAGCGCACTCTGGACAAAACTTGCGGTCGATGGGAATACCATCTCCGGCGTGATTGTCGCTACGATAATCATCTCAAGCTCGGCAGGAGCGAGATTCGCCTGAGCAAGAGCCTTCTTTGCCGCTTTTGTAGCCAGTACAGCGGTGCTTTCCTTATCTGTTGTGATGTGCCTGGTCTTTATTCCGGTGCGGACGGTAATCCATTCGTCGGAGGTATCCACCATTTTTGCGAGGTCATCATTAGTCAAAAGTTTTGATGGTACATAAGAACCATATCCGCTGATTACTGCCCGATAAGCAGGGGAACGGTCATTTTCTGGGTTATTCATCGGTAAGTTGTCCTTGTTCTGATTTCTGAGGATTCAGACTTTGTGCTGTGTTGTAGAAGGGGCTTTTAGAGATATCTTCAACGATGTTCTTATTGATTTTTCCCGTATGGAATTTTTTGGATGCTAAAATTGCATTTTTTATAGTTCTGCTCTGGCTTGTGCCGTGGCATATCATTGCCGTGCCGTCAACTCCCAGCAACAGCGCCCCTCCGTATTCGTGATAGTCATATTTGTTGTAAATTCTTTTCATCACCGGCTTAAACTTCATTGCCAGCAGCAGTTTTTCCGACATAAGCTCATTCTTTATCGCCTTGAACAGACCTTCAACAACGCTTTCGGTCAGTTTCAGGATTACATTCCCCACGAAGCCTTCACATATTGCGACATCGCAGGTCCCCCGGAAGATGTCCCTGCCCTCGATATTTCCTATAAAGTTGATATTTGGGTCAGCCTTCATAAGGTCGCGGGTCTTTTTAACTATTTCATTACCTTTGGCCTCTTCCTCGCCGATGCTCATAAGTCCCACACGCGGATTATTGATGCCCAGCAGGTGTCTTGAGTATGCACCGGCCATCAAACTATACTGGTAAAGGTGCATCGGTTTGCAGGCGATATTGGCCCCGACGTCGCAAATTGTAACCACTCCGCCGGGTGTCGGGAATACCACCGCTATGCCGGGCCGAATCACGCCGGGCAGATTTCTCATTCTCATCTGAAAGGCAGCGACACAAGCTCCTGTATTGCCGGCAGAAATAACCGCATCAGCCTGCCCGTGTTTGGCTAATTTTGCCAGAACGGATATTGAGCTTTTTGGTTTTTTCCGCAGACTGTCTATAGGCGGCTCGCCCATACTGATTACATCAGGGGCATTGACTACCGTAATAGAGCCCCCGCGTCTTTCTGTCGAAAGACAGAAGCGGGGGCGAACCTTTGAAGAGGATAACAACTTTTCGATTGTATCCTGTGGGCCAACGAGGATAATCTCATCATCTTTGGCAAGTAGCTCAATTGATTCAATCGCACCGGTTACTATTTCGCCCGGGGCGTTGTCGCCTCCCATTGCATCAATTGCGATACGCATTTTTCTACAAGCCCTTCCCCTGCAGCTGTCTTGCGACAGCAAGACGCAGGGGCTTACTCGGTTTCCTTGCCGATTTTCAGGGTAATTTTTGGATTAACATAGCCGCAGTTCTCGCAAGCCGAATGAGGCAGCTTGGCGTGGCCACACTTCCTGCATACAGAATAATTCACAGCCTTCAGACTCTGATGGCTGCGACGTGTTCGTGTCCTGCATTTACTTTTCTTTTTTACCGGTAACATTATAAACCGCTCAAAAAAAACTTTAAATATTCTACAAAAAATATACTTTGGCGTCCCGCCAGGGCAAAAAAACATCCGCTATCATTCTGCCGGCGGCGACGGAAAGTGCTTTAATATTAGAATTTTCGAGTTTTGTCAAGCCAAATTTGTGTATTATTGATTTGTTTTGTTTGTGGGCAGAATTGGTTCCGGGCATTGAAAGGGGGAAGCCACAAAAAGGCAAAGGCACAAAAAGTTTTGAGTTCTTAGTTTTTAGTTTTGAGTTCAACTCAAAACTCAACACCCAAAACTCATAACTAATGTGCCTCTGTGCCTTTGTGCCTCTGTTCCTTTTTTCAGGATTAAACAATCCGGATTTTAGTGCGGACAATTGTCCAGCCATTGTTCCATATAGAACCACAAATCGTTCAGGTTTATTACCCCATCGCGATTGAGGTCTTCACAATATTTGCAGGTTGTGTCCGGCAGGAAGTAGTAATCTTCGGTTTCACCGTCCTGATAGCCGCCGGCTGGTCCTGAGCCGCCGGTGCCGCTGCCGCCCTTCCAGGGCTGCTCCGAAAGTGTGATTCTCATCCAGATATTGTTTGATTTATTTTCGGGATTCCAGCAGGCGAAGGCCGGCGTAGTGATTCGATTCAGGCCGACAGGCAGATTAAACAGTAGTTGATTTCGTACTGCCCATTCCGATACCGGAGTATTCGGGCAGGCGGTTGTCGGGCTTGTCAGGTTGTTGTCGTTCCAGTCGCCGTCGCGGTTGAAATCGAACCATACATTTACCCACATATCAATATTCGGGTCCACAACTTTAACCGTGTAATCGAAGGTAGTCAAGCCACAGTTGGGCATTTTGATGGGGAATATGACGCCGTCGTCGCCCTGGTCCTGATTCTTTGCATTTGAAGCAGGTGCAATATTATTCAAGCCGTCCTGGTCGGGGCCTTTGTCAGCCTCATTCTCAAAGCTGACCGTATTGCCCAGATAAGCGACTTTTTGCGGGTCAAGATGAATCGGGCCGAAAGGTCCCGCTGTGTTGCCGTCGGCAAAAACAGTCGGATAGCGTGCTATAACCACCATCGGTTCCGTATAAGCGGTCATCGGGACTCCATAATTATTTGAGCTGTCGGGAGCATCGCCCAGGTCATAGTGGTTGGGCGTCTGCACTGCACAGCTTACGGTCAGCAGACCCGGGCCTTTCTGGCTCGGACTGAAACCGCCGACCTCAATGAGGTATTGATTGCCGGCTGTTGCATCTATTGTAACCTGCGACTGCTGGTTGCAGAAATCGTCGTTGCACTTGAGCAGTTTGCTCTGCTGAGGCGGACACTGATAACCGTCAAAGACCCCCAGAATTGTGTCAAAGCTGCTGCCGCACAGACTTATGGTTACCTTGGCAGTGCAGGTGGCAGTATAGAGATACCAGATATTCGGGCCTGCGCCGCCCGGCTTGCACAGAGATGGCCCATCCAATGTCGCACAGATTGTATTGAATGCAAGATTGGTTACATTGCCGATAGGCTGAGCGTTGGCGCAATTATCATTGGCAGGCTTGCAGGGCTGTTGCGGGCATCTGATTGTTAAAACGCCCTGCCCTGTGGCGCCGCCGTATCCGCCAACCTCAATTAAGTATTTTGAACCTGCGGTGGCAGCTATTGTCACCTGCGACTGGAAATTGCAGTAGTCGTCGTCCCAGGCAATTATTCTGCTGGGAATCGGGTTGCATGCAGTCCCGCTGTACACAACCAGAATCGTATCGTACCCGCTGCCGCACAGGCTGATAGTAACATTGCCCGTACAGGAGGCGGTGTAGATATACCATATATTAGGGGTTATCATTACTGTGCCGGGGCCGTCTTTTGTTGCATTTGTGGTATTGAACGCCAGATTTTCCACCTCTGTAACAGCAGTTGCATTTGCACAGTCGTCATTTACCGGCCTGACAACAGCCTGTGTAACAGACGTACTTAAAAGCACTGCCGCCAGTATCAGTATTACAGTCTGTATTGTTCTTGAATTTTTCATAAAGCCTCCATTTACGTATTTTCTATTTGTAATTTATTCGGACTAAGCTACATTGCGTTTTAGTTCCTTTTCTTCATCGGCTGTTCAAGCCTGCGATATAAGACAGCCGGATACAAAATATGTAATTCTGAATACTGACTGCCGTATTCTGGCTACTGTATTCTGTATTCTCAAAAGTAAGTGCCTGCGCAGCAGTGTTCTGTAACGGTTTTTTCCGGAAGGGAAGGATTGGGAGACAGGGTATAATTTTTCTAAGCCCTGTTCTGCTTTTCCATCAAAGATATGGATTTAATACATGCGGCTTTGGTAGTGCGGTCGCGATGTTGCAGCCCCTGCTTCAGAACATCCAGAGCCATTTTCTGCATTCTGCCTTTCATTTTCCTCAGTCCGTAAGCTGCGGCTTTTTTGGCTGTCCTCGGATAATCGCCGAATAATGTCTCGGTGAGTATTGCTAATCCGTCCTCCTGTTTATAGGCAAGATTCGATGCAGCTACTCTGGCGGTTGAAATATTTGTTGACAGCAGCTTTTCACGCAGATTTTTCAGAAGTGCAATAGACGCCTCGTCTCTTTGCCGCTGTTGAGGTTTAATACTTTCTATAGTCATAAGTCGAACCTTCTTTTTATCGTATATCGTATTGGCAGATTAGGGGTCAGGTTTCCGGTATCAGGTTTCTCTGACAACTGACCCCTGGCAACTGGCCACTATTTATTCTACCACCCTTGCCCCCAAAAAGCACTTAATTTTTTCTTTCAACTATCTCTCATTCCCTAACGGGTAATTTAAGAGAAATGGCTTTACGCGAATTTGTAAAAAAGTTACAATAGAATTAGATAATGAGACTAAAATATAAATTATATTTCCTTTTACTTAGCCTATGATTTCAACAGAATCGCAAGCCAGTCAACATGAGCAGACATACTCCAACAAACATCGGAAACTCTGCGGGATGCATTATACTCCCCACTCGATAGTGGATTACATTGTCAAACGAACACTTAAACCCCTGTTAAAAATCCCTCATAACTTACCACAAATAAGGATTATCGACCCTGCCTGTGGTTCAGGTCTTTTTCTTCTGAAAGCATACGAGGTTTTTGCTGACTGCTGGCGGAAAACCTTCGGTACCTTTGAAGCAGAAAATGCTAAACATATTATAGAAAACTCTCTTTTCGGTATTGACATTGATGAACAGGCCGTCCTGGCAGCCAGAAAGAACCTTCTTCAAAAGGCATCTCTTTCTGAACATGACAACGTCGATATAAATAAGAATATTGTAGTCGGAGATGCCTTGCTTCTGCGCCCTCCTTCAATGTTGATATCAATATCCGGCCAAAACTCCAACGAACTGTTATCT
>CAZYWY010000164.1:0-5367 GCA_964651605.1 uncultured Pirellulales bacterium
TTGGAATCATCCAGGCCGGATGCATCCTTGGCTTCTTTAGCTACATCTTCGCCGATTTTTTTGACATCTTTTTCGAATTCATCTTTGGTCTGTTCGGCTTCGTGGATACCCTTTTTGAATTCGGTAAGGCTCTTGCCCAGACTTTTAGCGACTTCAGGCAGACGACGACCAAAAATCAGCAGGACAATTAGCAAAATCCACAACCAGTCCAGCCCCTGGGGTGTCCAGACCATTAGAACATATCGCATATAATCACTCATTCTGGTACCTCTTTAACTTTAAGTTCAATCAGTTAATTATAAAACAACTTCAAATACACTGTCAACACATATTCCAAATGCTGATTGACACTGCTATTATAATGAGTATAATTCATTTGGTTTATAATGTCAAAAATATCATAACCGGAGCTTTTTGATGGTCTCGAAGGCATCCAAAAACAGGTCTGTTGAATCTGTGCTGAGTGTTATCTTGTTATTTTCTCTCGCCCTGACTGCTCTTGGAATTCTAATACTGCAATCCAATGCCGATATAAGCCGATTTGGTATGACCGCAACAAATGCTGATTCCCTGCCACAGCCATCTTATAAGTCGATTCTGGACTCAGTCCTACCTGAAGATTTCACCGCACAATCCGAAGTTGAGACATACAACGCAGACAATCTCTACGAAAAAATCGACGGCAAGGCACCTCTGTATATTGATTCGGGGTTTGTGGAATTAACCGCCCAGCGTTTCATCAGCAAAAAAGATGAAAATTTATGGATGGAAATCGAACTTTTTGATATGGCCAATCCAAGAAACGCATTTTCGATTTTCAGCGTCCAGAGAAGAGCGGAAGTCATAGCTTCTAAAAATTTGGACCCGCAGTACGAATATGGAACAGAGAACGCCATTTTTCTTAGAATTGGCCAATACTATATTGAGATGGTTGGTTCTGCAAAGTCAGAAAAATTACTTCAAGCAATGACAGAAATTGCACAGAACCTAAAGAAGAAATTACCCGTTGACGCTGTAACAGATATTGCCGAGCTGGGTTTATTTCCTGAGAAAGATATCGTGGCAGGCAGCCAAAAACTTTATTTGGCAAACGCCTTTGGATTTGACGGCTTTACAGATGTTTTCGTAGGCAGATATAAAATCAATGATATGACAATAACAGCCTATTTGGGGGAATATAAAGATGAGCAGGCCGCTAAGGCCAAAGCCGACAGTTATTATAAATTCTTAATAGAAAATGGTGCAAAAGACAAGACAGCATTCAGCGATATACTAAAGAATAATAAGATTAAAGTTGTCGATTTTTATGATACGACCGAAATTGTTTTCGCAACAGGACGATTTATAGGCGGCATACACGAAGCTAATAACCAGCAGGCAGCAGAAACCCTGGCCGGCAGGCTATTTGAGAAACTCAGCGAACAGGCAGCAACCAGATGACAGAACAAAGTGACAAAAATCTTCAACGGCGTGAATTTTTAGCCCGTGCCGGTAAAGCAGGCATTTCAATAGCCGCCGCTGGTCTGATTGCCGGAGCGCTTTATGACCGCAAAGGGCCGGTGGCCGGCATTGATACCAAATCGCTCGTAACTTTACCTGATTTTTCCATAAAACCCATAGATGGACAGACAATCAGCATCGTTAAAGGTTCGGACCGAAAAGCTACTGTCAATAAGGCTCTCGAGTTGCTCGGCGGCATAGGAAGATTCGTCGAAGAAAATCAAATTGTAGCAATAAAGCCAAACGTAGCATTTGCATCAGCCCCTATACTCGGAGCAACTACACATCCGGAACTTGTTGCGGAAGTTGTTCGGTTATGTTACCAGGCAGGTGCAAAAAAAGTCATTGTTTTGGATAATCCCATTAATGACCCGGCAAGCTGCTTTCTTTTAAGCGGCATCGGCAAAGCAGCCGGCCAGGCAGGTGCGGAAGTCATATTACCTAAGGATAATCTATTTCGCCCTACGACTCTCAATGAAGGAAAACTTATTAAGAATTGGCCGGTATTTTTTGCACCTTTGTTAAAAGCTGACAGACTAATCGGCATCTCTCCTGTCAAAGACCACGCCAGGGCTGGTGCTTCGATGTCTATGAAAAACTGGTATGGCCTGCTGGGAGGACGAAGAAATATCTTTCATCAGGATATAAACGGAATTATCGCAGAGCTGTCAATGCTAATCAAACCCACACTTGTTATACTTGACGGTACTGAAGTAATGCTAACCAACGGCCCAACCGGCGGCTCGATGTCCGATTTAAAACGTGCCGATACTATGATTGCAAGCACTGACTGTGTGGCAGCCGATTCCTTCGGTTGCAGCCTGCTAGGGCTTAAACCTGCCGATTTGCCCTATCTTGCAAAGGCAGAAAATGCCGGTATCGGAAAAACAGATTATGAATCTCTTAAACCAAAAACAACAACAATAGAATGAAAATTGTAACCGTCAGACGAATACATCAGTCGTTCTTTTTTGTGCTGTTTATGTGGTTTTGCGTCGTTACCACTATTGGGGGACAGTTTTGGCAAATCAGGAACTGGCCGATTAACTGGATATTGCAGCTCGACCCGCTTGTTATGCTCGGCACGGTTCTGTCCACAGGAAAATTTTACTGGCCTTTGCATTGCGGGCTTGGGACTATCGTTATAACTATAATCTTCGGACGTTTTTTCTGCGGCTGGGTCTGTCCTTTTGGTGCAATACATCAGTTTGTCGGATATATAGGCAATCGAGGCAAAAAAGTCGCTGAGAGAATCCGTCTCAATCAATATCGCAAAGCACAAAAGATAAAATATTTTATCCTGATTTTCTTCCTTGCGATGGCAGCATTTCCATCGCTGGCGGCCAGCCTGCAAACCGGGCTTTTGGACCCGATTCCGTTGTTGACAAGGTCGGTGAATCTAATGCTGCTGCCCATATTGGATAGTTCTGCGAATCTGACAGCGCAAAGCGAACGATTTTATGAACTTGGCTGGTTGACACTTGCCGTATTCGCAACAGCAGTTCTAATGAATCTTTATATCCCGCGATTTTTCTGCCGGTTTATCTGCCCGCTCGGTGCATTTCTTGGAATTATCAACAGATTTTCACTTTGGCGTATCGGCAAAACTCAGGCTCAATGTAGCGACTGCAAATTGTGTGAAAAATCTTGTGAAGGCGCCTGCAATCCCAGCGGGAAAATCAGAATAAGCGAGTGCGTATTATGTTTTAACTGCCGGGAGGATTGTAAAGACGATTTTCTGGCCTACCAGACGAGCAAATCCAAAGCCGGTGAAATAACAAGTCCTGATATTTCCCGCAGAGGTCTTATTCTATCATTCGCAGGAGGTGTTTTAGCAACACCTGCAATCAGACTGACCAATACTCTCGGCAGCAATTGGGAGCATAACCAAATCAGACCGCCCGGCGCACTGGCAGAGGAAGAATTTCTCAAACGATGCCTGAAGTGCGGCCAATGTATGCGAATTTGTCCAACGAATATCATCCAGCCCGCAGGAATCCAGGGCGGCATAGAAAACCTGTGGACGCCTGTGTTGAATTATCGAATCGGCACAAGCGGCTGCCAGTATAACTGTGTCGCCTGCGGTCAGGTCTGCCCGACCTCAGCCATCAGGCCGATTACACTGGATGAAAAGCACGGTACCGGCAAGTTCGCTGATACCGGTCCAATCAAGATGGGAACTGCCTTTTTTGACCGCAACAGATGTCTTCCGTGGGCGATGGGCAAACCTTGTATAGTATGCCAGGAAAACTGTCCTGTCAGCCCAAAAGCTATTTATACCATAGAAACCTTCAGTACAATAAGAGACGGCAGGCTAAATGTAATACACAGTTGGGTTGATAATATCGTAGTTGACTTTGAACAGGAATTTGAATCGGATAAATTAGCCAGCGGTGATTACTTTCTCGCCGTCGGAGACAAACGAATAAAAATCGTGGCAAATTCCCCACATTCTATCAGGCTTGAAAGACCGGTAGAACAAATTCCTCCGGAAGGTAGTATTATAGAAATACAGGTTCGACTGCAACAACCTTATGTCGATATTGAAAAATGTATCGGCTGCGGCATTTGTGAGCATGAATGCCCCGTGAGCGGCCTGAAAGCCATCAGAGTCTCTGCTGTCGGCGAAACAAGAAGCACCGATAGAATTTTTTCATTGCCGGCACTGTGAGTTGCCCTGTAAGATAGCTGATTATTTTAGGAGAACAGACAAATGAAAAAACAACAGGATAACATAAACAGAAGATTTTTCCTTAAAACTCTAACAGCAGCAGGGCTAAGTTCTTCTCTGGCGTCAATTAACAATGCACTGGCCGGGACAGAGCCAAACAGGCCCAAAGACCCCAACGCCGCACAGGTCAAACTGCCGGTCGAGCCGAACAAACCAATAGACCCAAACTCAAAACCAAAGCATAATACGACGCAGGTGCCGAAAAGGCCTCTGGGCAAGACCTGCGATAAGCTCTCCAGTCTGTCACTTGGTGGAGATTTCAGCTTCCTTGACAAGCAGATTGTTTTGCGAAAGGCAGTGGAATGGGGCGTTACCTGCTGGGATACAGCCTGGAATTACGGCGGCGGCCAGGCCGAGCTTGGTTTTGGTCAGTTCATATCGAGCAATCCCGGCGTCCGGGAGAAACTATTTATTACTACCAGGTCGGCAATTATGCGTCCGCCGATACGCCCGGCGATGCTGGAGGAGCGTCTCCAAACTTCTTTGAAGAGGATGAATATTGAATATGTCGATGTGTACCACGTAGCACATGGGCTGACAGACCCGGCAAGTCTGACAGATGAAGTAAAACAATGGGTGGAAAGTGCAAAAAAACGAAAGTTAATACGCTTTACCGGCTTCTCAACGCACTCCAATATGGCTAACTGCCTGACTGCCGCTGCGAAACTCGGATGGATAGATACGATAATCACACTTTATAATTTCCGGATTATGCAGGACAGCCAGATGAAGGGTGCCATTGAAGCCTGTCATAAGGCGGGAATAGGTCTAATCGCTATGAAGGCATTGTCTGCCGGAGTAAGACGACTTCAGGCCATTGAAACTGAGGCAGATAAAAAACTCACCTCTCATTTCATTGAAAAGGGTTTTACTGACGGGCAGGCAAAAATAAAGGCGGTTATGGGTGATGAAAGAATATCTTCTGTCTGTGTCGGCATGGGTTCCGTTGCCCTTGTGAATACAAATGTTGCAGCGGCACTTGATAGAACTACGTTGGCACAGGATGATATGCAGGTTCTTAGAAGTTATGCGCAGGCAACCTGCAGCGGTTATTGTGCAGGCTGTTCGCAGATATGTGATTCGGCTTTAGGAGGCGATTCTTATGTCAGAGAAGTTATGCGATATCTGACGTACTA
>CAZYWY010000165.1:0-5033 GCA_964651605.1 uncultured Pirellulales bacterium
CATAAGAAAGCAATTTTGCGATTTGCACAACGCCCTGTTGTGTTAGTTGTAGCTGGTCATCGGTCCGAAGAGCAAAATTCACCAGTGCGTTGCCTAAAATATCTTTATCTTTGATTCGATTTTGCTCGACCTGCTCCAAAGCGGCTGAAAAAACCCTGACAATCTGCTCTGTTTTTTCATTTAAGTCCTGTTGATATTGCTCAGTAAGCTCATCCCGCAGCAGCAGATAGCTGTTCACCAGGCCTGTCTGTAAATTCTGTGTCAACTCATCCTGAAGTTGTGAACGAATGGCCGGCTCAAGAGCTGAACGCATCTGTTGCATATCCGGCGGCTGCGGAGAAACATATCTGCCCGCAGCGTAACCGCCGGCAACAAGAGCAAATACCGCAGCGATTCGCACCAAGTTTTTGAATACGCCTGAAAATTGAGAACTTGAGATTTGTTCGATTTTCCGGCTGGTTACCTGAATCAGCTCATCAGATGGCCCGGCAGGAATTTGCTGTTGTTTCAGGGCGTCAACTGCCTGTTCGATGAATTTTTCTTCGTCTTTCATTTTTCCACCTCAACTTTTAGCTCTTGGGACGATAGTTCCAAATACTTACGCAGCCTGGTTTTAGCTCTATTTAATAATACTCCGGTTGCGTTTATTTTAATACCCAACTCATCAGCAATTTGCTGATAAGTCATATCATCGAGATATCGCAGGCAAAAAACCGCAGCTTCCTGCCGGGGCAGCTTTGCCAGTGCCTTTCGCAGATTCTCAGCTAACTCCTGATTTTGTAAATACTGGCTCGGCTCATCATTTGCAGCAGGCGAAAGAGAGATTTTCACCAAATCGCACGTGTTTTTCTGGTTGCGAAATCGCATGCGAAGCAGGTCTATGCCACGGGCTGCAACCAATCGCGATAGAAGGGCTGAAAAATTCCGCACAGGCTGACGACGACAAATCCGGACTGCACAAACGAAAGTTTCCTGAAAGCAGTCTGATGCGTCCGCATAGTTGCCCAGGAGCCTGTATGCACTTTGCCATACAGCAGGCCCGTGCTCGTTTATAATTTTTTGCCATTCATCTATTCGCAATCAAGACTCCAATCGCAAAGCTGCTGTCTAATTATAAGTCGCTGTGTATATTCATTTTATTACAAATATTTTTAGGCAGCTATTAATAAAATTTTACGACAGGCTAAGAAAAAAAAATTTCTTTTTGTTTTTTCAACTTTTTTCTTGCAAAGAATAACCGTCGTTGTAAAAATCAGAATATCATAGAAGCTGACATCAGAAGTTTGCGTGGGTCCGATGCGGCGTTTTCACAATGGAGGCCCAAATGTTTATGAGAGTCAAAGGATTGAAATCAAAAAATTGTGCTTGTGTCTTACGCTCACAGCGAAGCTGTACTAAAATTGCTGTTATTATATCGTTATTAATAAGTTTCTTTGCAGGTTGTACTACTAATACTAAAGTTACACCCGTAGTATCAAAACAGGACAGAAAAGCCGAGCTATTGAAAACCCTCGAACGGAGACCAGAAAACCCCAAGGCACAATATGAATTAGGAAAAATATACCAAGGCGAAGGCCGGTATTCAGATGCGGAATGGCGGTACAATCAGGCGTTGACGTTTGACCCGGTTTTCAGACAGGCACAAGCATCTATGGTTAAATTGTTTGTGGACAGCCATAATCCTACCAAGGAGAACTTTTACGCTGAACAATATATGCAGATGGTTTCCGCAAATGCGGACCAGTCTCTTGAGCTTGCTATGGCTTTTCAGGAGGTGCAGCTTGATAAATATGCGATGCTCTGCTACCAGAAGGCGCTTGAACTGGCGCCGAATTCCTATAAGGTACATAGGCAGTTGGGTTATTATTACTTGAGCAAGGGTGACAAAAAAAAGGCTGAAGACCACTTTGTACAGAGTTATACTCTCTACCCCAATCAGACTGATATAGTATATGAACTGGGGCTGCTCGACAGAAAGCTCGTAAGCCCGCAGGAAACAACAAAACCATAGAGTCGATAAGGTAAAATTAAACAGAACCAGACATAATATAAATAATAAATCGGTTTTTCATTGCCCCGTGGCGAAAGGATGCGCTGCGGGGTTTTTTATTCTATCCACCGACTTCTTGATGTTCCATAATAACCAGACATCAAAGAAGTGTATAATTTTACAGAAATAAGTTAAAAGCTGCCGATATAAGTTTAGTCCGTAACAATGGAGTGCTAATATTTTCTGATAATTAAGATGTTATTACCGGACTATATAAGGAGAAAGAGGTTTGAGCAGAAAAAAAACTAAAGAAAGAATATCCCAAGGTCAAAGAACCCGCTCTGTGGCAAAGATTACTTTGACCTGCCTTGAGATAGGAATATGTTTATTTTTATTATGCAGTTGCTTCAGCTTTAACATAGGAGATTGGCCGAGCAGATTCGCATATCCTCCAAATACACCTCCTGCCAATCTTTGCGGCTCGATAGGGGCATTTTGTGCATATTATCTATTGTTTTATATTGGTCCCGGTGTTTTTATCGTTCTGCTTACAGTTATTTTTTTACTATCTGCCGAACTTATCAACAGGCCGATAAGCCAGCCGGTCTTGCGTTCGCTTGGTCTTATCCTGGTGACAATAGCAGCTTCAGCCAGCTTCTATAGTTTATGGCCACACCGATTCTTCAACTTCCCAACTGGCTCTGGAGGTATTGTAGGCATTGCAACGGTACAGTTATTGAGCAAACATTTTGCCTCTGTTGGTATGTTTATGTTAATATTGGCAATATGGGCTGTCGGCGCAATTTTATTAGCGGATAATATAATTTTTGCTATAGGAAAGGCTTTTATATTATTTGCGGGTAAAACAATCGGCATCATCGGGCCACCAGCCTGGTCTGCCGCAAAGCAGCATTCACAAGTCATAAGTGAAATATGGCAAAAATTAAGTATTCGGCAGAAACCAGTGGCAGTTTCGTTAGGAAAAACAAAAAAAAATCTGGAATCTGTTACTGATACCAAAACAGCAGAAAACAAACCCGGAGAAATGACTATCAAACGACGTGACATAACCATTAACAAGCCCGCTGCCCCGGCCACACCCGCAAAAGTTTCCAAAACTGCTGATGTTCAGCCCAAATGCGGAGAATATATACTGCCGCCTCTGGAATTATTGGCTGAGCCGGAGTATGGCTACGCTGCGGTGCAGGAAAAAATCGTAAAGTCAAAAGCAGGCTCTCTTGAAAAGCTGCTCTCGGAATTCAGCATCAATGCACGGGTTGTGGCCGCTGATACCGGCCCTGTTATTACGATGTTCGAACTTGAGCTTGCCGCGGGTGTTAAGGTCAGCCAAATCACCGCCCTGGCCAATGATATGGCCCGTGCATTAGGCGTTGGTGCGATTCGGGTGGTAGCCCCCCTGCCCGGCAAACATACAATCGGAATCGAGGTGCCAAACAGTGAGAAAGAAAAAGTTCGCATCAAGAGTTTAATAAATACTTCGGGCAACAAAATAAAGAAGATGGATATTCCTCTGTTTTTGGGCAAGGATTCTTCAGGTGAAGCCCTAATTTCAGACCTTGCAAAGATGCCGCATCTGCTAATTGCCGGCACAACCGGTTCCGGCAAGAGCGTTTGTATAAATAGTGTTATTACCGGTATTCTGCTGACGAAAAGGCCGGACGAAGTGCAAATGATTCTGATTGACCCCAAAATGGTCGAAATGACCGCCTTTAACACCATCCCGCATTTGATGTGTCCAATCGTAACCGAGACCCAGATGGTTACCAAAATCCTCGAATGGGCCACAGTTAAAATGGATGAACGTTACGCCATTCTGGCTGAGGCGAAGGTTAAAAATATCGACGAATTCAACAAGCTCGGCCCCGATGAAATTCGCAGAAGGTTCAACCCGACAACTCCTGAAGAAGAAGAAAAAATTCCCAAAAAACTACCTTACATAGTGATTGTCATCGATGAGCTTGCCGACTTGATGATGACATCGGGCAAGGAGATTGAGGCTTATATAGTGCGTCTGGCCCAGAAAAGCAGAGCTATCGGCATTCATATTGTTCTGGCAACACAACGTCCGCAGGCAACGGTGGTTACCGGCCTAATCAAATCAAATATGCCCTGCAGAATCGGCTTCCGTGTTGCTGCACGTATGGACAGCAGAATTATTCTCGACCAGAATGGGGCTGAAACCCTGCTTGGCGAGGGCGATATGCTGTTCTTAAAACCCGGTACGAGCGAACTGATTCGGGCACAGGGAACTTTCACGGACGACGGCGAAATCAGGGCAATCGTAAAGTATCTTAAAGATATTGCCGAGCCTGTGTTCCATCCTGAACTTACACAAATCAAAAAGTTCGACCCGTCAGAAATGATAAGGGATGAGATGTTCGACGAAGCTGTTCGCGTCGTGCTTGAAAGCCAGCGAGGCAGTGTATCTCTGCTTCAGCGAAGGCTCAATGTCGGCTATGCGAGGGCATCTCGAATGATTGAAATGATGGCTGCTTCAGGAGTGCTGGGTGAATACAAGGGCAGCCAGGCACGAGAGGTGCTGATGACCATCGAAGAATACGAACGAATCCGCGAACAAATGGACTCCCAGCCCAATAATCCCGAAGGCGAAGAAGACCACGATGAACCGGCTTATGTCAACGAGGGCCAGCAGGAATACCTTGCAACCGACAACGAGGATGATTCAAATTTCTGATTCTCAGCGGTTTTACAAAGAAGGAAATGCTACTGCTGATTGTCTGATGTCCGGTATATTACCGTTTCTTTCTTTCCTAAATATTTCGGCTTTTTGTTGAGCAGAACATCAAGCACAGCTTTATTCCTGGCTAAAATTTCCCGCAGACGTATCTTAATCCCTGCTGCGCTTTTGACATCCCTTGCACAGAACCCGACAGCCTGCTGGCCGTCCTGCCTGGCCAGATATAACGCCCTGCCGCAATGGAAAGGCTGAGAGACAATAATATAATCCTCCAGGCCGAACACCTCCCTTGCCCGGACAATCGAATCCAGCGTCCTAAACCCT
>CAZYWY010000165.1:5043-5364 GCA_964651605.1 uncultured Pirellulales bacterium
ATATATTCCGCAGGCACGCCTTTGGCAATTAAATCCGCCTTCATACTGCTCGGCTCATCATAATTTTTACGCGAATTGTCACCTGAAACCAAAATCGCATCTATTTTGCCGCCCTGCCAAAGCTCGACCGCCGCATTGATTCGATAAATATAGTACAGGTTCAGCCGTCCTTCAAAATATTTGCCGCAGCCTAATACCACTGCTGCGCGTTTATGCGGGATGTCATTGATGTCGTAATAGAGTTTGCCTGTTGAGAATGAGCCGACATAAAAATCCACCCCCAGCATAGCTGCTATTAAAAAAACCAGAAGAGCAACCAGG
>CAZYWY010000166.1:0-5347 GCA_964651605.1 uncultured Pirellulales bacterium
ATCCCGATTATTGGTTTTTTTCTGTTTTTTTTCACAATAAATTTTATTTTATGGTCTTATCAGTTGAATATCTACTTTAATCTGATTTTGATTTTTTTCAGGTTTTAAATCTGTTATAAGTCTGTATGCTTTATCAAGCGACACCACACCTAAAGAATAGAGATTCGGGTCAATTTTTGTGGCAAAGTGTTCTATTTGGAAACTTTTTGCGGTTTCCTTTGCTACACAAATAGTATAGTTGCCGTCTTTATCCGTAACCGTTCGGGCCAGGGGCACGTAAATTATATCATCAACTCCGAACGGACCATTTCTTGTTGGTCTGCGTCTGTAATTATCTATTTTTTCCAGCCATTCGTCTGGAATTGCTGTAACCGCATTACCGGCAAAGAGCATTAAACTTGCCAGCTTAACAGGATTGCCTTTATTATCTGTTACTTTGCCGGTGAAGGTCAAAATTGCTGTTGGAGTCAGAACCGGTTTAAGCTCTAACTCTTTGCTGGGTGTAGATGTAACTGACATTTCCTGATGGAGATAATATTGTGTGCCGGCTTTTGGTATTTCCATTGCTTTACGCTGTTCGAGAGGAACACCCATATTAACGCCTCCAGTATCAGGTCGCGGCATCTGGAATTTGACAGTATAAGTGTCATTCTCCTTTACAGGAAGGGCAAACCAATGCAGGTTAAAGTTGCCGGAAGCATCTGTTCGGTCATAAGGGGCAAGACCTCTGGTTATATATACATACACATTGGAAACCGGATTTCCCCTGGAATCTTTAACAATTCCGAAGATTCGCATACTTCCGTTCAATTTTATAACGACGGGTTCTTTTAGTCCATTCTGCGCAAGTGCGTCCTTGGATATGCTTATGGTAGTTGTACCTGTCCCATATCTGTCGGCGATTGAGGCAAGCACAGTTTGTACGGTAGGACCATTTGACAGGGACGGATGCAGCGTTCTTGTATATAGCTTGAAAGAACCGTTGGCGTCGGTTTGTGCAAGCTCTTTATCATCGCTGCTCGAAGAAGAAACTGTGGCTACATACGCCCCGACGACAGGTTTATTATCCGGACCGGAAACAAAACCTGAAACAGGAATTTTTGCATACATAGTTTTGTTGGCAAAGGCTGTCTGGCCGGCTTGAGCATTGACCAGGTTTTCCCGGCTTTGCCGGTTTCCTTTTTGAAACCAGGTTGGAGCGGTAGCTAAAACCCTGTATTGTCCACTCGGCAGGTTGTCAAATTGGTATTTACCGTTCGCATCTGTTGTTTTGATTTCTGAAAATCCGCTGACGGCGTAAGTTTGGACTTCTATTGTACAATCTGCAATCGGCTGGCCTGTTTCCGAAACTACGATGCCCGCAATTTGACAGGGGCTCTTAAAAATTAGCTCAACCTCAGTTGTATTCGACCTTACAATTTTATATTCTGAGCAATAGTTGCCATTTTTAGCATATATTATGCCCTGCCCTATATCTTGTGGCACATCATCAAACACAAAGCTGCCGTCGGTGGAGGTGTCAACCATTTTTTTATATACATGCTGACCAATCAATACAACCTGTGCCTGGGCAATACCTTGCCGGCCTGTTTCGCTTAAAACTTTTCCTGTAAGCTTGTGTCTCGGCTGAGACTCAAGGGCAGTTATGACTTCTTTCCCATCGCCTGATAAGGCTGACGCTGTTTTATATGCAAAACCGGCAGCGTGAAATTCAAGTACATATTGTTCATCAGAGAGAGCTTGGCTGAAACTATAACGGCCATCCTTATCAGTAACAGTCTGTACTATAAGTGCACCTCGTATGTTTTCATTGCTCATTAAGGTTGCTGTAATTTTTACATCAGCAATCGGTCGGTTCGCATCATCAACAACCCGCCCAAATAACTTTGGCGCAGCAGATGTCCCAGCACCTAAAGCTACAATCTGCAACATCAGATTGATAACACATATTATGGCTGCTTGGTATCGATGAGAAGATAATTGCTTGAACATAATTTTCTCCTTCTTCAAATGAACATTTATGTAGTATCGGCGGATTAATTTGAGTCTATCTACCTACATATTAAGCAAATGAGGCGGCCTGAAAGTTTCATAAAATTTTAAAAGAACCGATTTTACTATTAGTGCTTTTCTATATAGACGCATAAAAAATGGTTTCGTTACAAAAAAAATCGAAAAACTTGAAAATTTATAGCAGAATTGTGAGCGTACAGGCGAAAATCTCAAAATGCCTCATTTTCTGTGTGAGAAGTGCATCTCGTGAAGCGCAAAGCGTATCTGATTTCGGGGCTCAGGGATTAGACCATCTTCGTTTTTTCAGACATTGAGCTTTTCGGGTATTTTTTGCAGGCTCTTCATCAGGTAATCTTTAACCACTATATCCCAGCTCATTTTCTTTGCCAGTTCATAGCCACTTTGAATCATACCCTCGATTTCAGCCTCATTTTTCGGCAGGCGCGAGCAGATTTGCATAGACACCTTTTCACTCTCGGTCGCCTCGATGCGGTCGCGCACAGGCTGGTTGATTTGCAGCATATCTTCAATGTCGGAAAACTTGCCCGGTGTCAGATTTGTGTAGTCTGCGACGATGGCGTTTTTGACATCCTGTCCGCCCGTAATATCACGCAGGAAACCGGAGCACCCGCAGACGCTGCTGAACACGCATATACCGCCGAATGTCAGCGGTTCGAGCTGAGCGATTCCAAATGGCTCATAAATACTCTGTCCGAATTCGACGTCACTTCCTTTGCGGATGTCCATAAATTCTATATCGGCCGGTATTCTTTTACCGCATTGCTGCTGGCTGAAGCCGAACTGGTTAATGAAAATAATTTTCACGTTTCTGAATTTGGCATTGAATTCCTGGACGGCTGTATAGTAGCTTGCCTCGCCGCCTGACAGGTCCGGCCAACCCTCGCGGTGGGCAACAGGCCAGTTGTATCTGGCTTCCATCTGCTCGATGTCACGCAGTCTTCTCTGCGAGACTTCGGTTGAAAGTACGAATAAAACAGCGGTTTTATCCTGTGTTCTGAATTCCTTTTCAATGTGTTCAAGCACCCGCAAATCTCGCCACATTCCCTTGCTGCGCACAAGTCTGGTTACGTGCGTGAAAACAAAATCGGGCCAGTAATCCAGCAAGTTTTTGCAGTACTGCTGCAGCTTCTGTTTTGACTGGAACTTGTCCTGGACGCTTATTTGATAGGCAGGGATGCCGTTATAAACAATGTCGATATCGGCCATCTCAAATTCGGGAGAAAGGAACCGCATTTCATCCACGACGTGGTCACCGACCGCAAATATATTGTCGCAGTATTTTGATGCCTCGACAAGGGCATGCTTGAAATATGTTCCCTGGTCTCCAAAAACATCGTTGACATGAAGCCTGTCATTATAGGCCTGTTTTATAACGTTATAAAACATAGTGTCATGGCCGGGATGCTCCTCGACGATTCGTCGCATCGTGGCGACCTCGTGGGCATAAAAGACAGTTCTGGCATTGCAGTTGTTATCGAGAATTGCTGCCAGGGCGGTGGGCATTCCCATAAATTCGTGAGCGATAATAACAGTCGAACTGTCAGCAGCACCGATAGCTTTCAGTACGTCGATTGCCGGGGCTGCCAGTCTGACATATTGTTCAAACTCCCACAGATTTTCGTACAAATTGCTTTGTATGCCGAATTCATCGAACAATTGTTTTTTCAGGTGATTTACAGGCCCTTTATCCATCGTCCTTACATCGATAAGCACTACTTCAGGTGAGCTGCTGATGCCGGTTTGTTTGTCTGTGAAATGTCGTCTGCCATAGACGATAGCGGTATTATAATAAGACTCGATTTTGCTGAATGCCTGTGCATAGCCGGTGTTGATAAAACCGTCGAGTGATGAATAAAATACCTCACCGTTTTCCCCAAGTCTGTCCTGTACCATACCTTCTGTTGTGAACAAGGGACCGACAAGGATGCTCCTGCGAACTGATTCAAGGTATGTTTTGGACGTGAAAAAACCCTGCAATACGGCGCCTATACCGCCTATTTTGCCTGTTATTTCGTGCGTAACGTGTACAGCAGTTGTTTCGCAAGACATACTATTTCCTTCCAAGTTATTATCTGGGGTTATAACAGTCTCCAATAATCTCTACGAAAAGTATAAGAAATAGTTTTATAAATGTCAAGCTCGAAGATATCCCGACAGGCCTTTTTTAAGACTGACAAAAGGCTGGTAGTCTGCAGAAAATATCCCCTTATTAAATTCATTTGTCCTGACGGAGTTATTTGGCCTTGCCGATTTTTAAACGCAACGTTTTTATCAGGCCTATAAGCACCTGCGAATTTATTTGTGCCAATTCCGGTTCAGGAGGGTCATTCAGGGCAATCCGGTCGATAATTTCATTTGCTTTGGTTTTGAAAGGGGCTATAAGAGCTGCTGTTCTGTCGGCCTCATCCAGGTCGCCATAAGACATTTGCTGGAAATATTTTATAATATTGGCCGTCAATTCCTTATCGTCCATTTCATAAATAGCACCGGCAGGTTGAGGCTCTGCTCCTTCCGGCACTTCTCTTTCCCGCAGTATATCCTGTGTCAGCTTATATGTTTCTGCCATTAGCTGCTTTTCCCGCTCCTGTTCCCGGCTGTCTATCGGAGCGAGCTTTAATTCCTCTTCGGTGTCCATATTTGGGACATAGATTCTGTTATGACAGTTTGGACATTTGCCCCATTTACCGCCTGCCGTATCGGCGGCTTTTATCTCTTTTCCACAATATTCACAGTGAAATACTATTGCCATTTTACCACCTCTTATCAGAAAACAGGCTAACTCTGCATTTTATATTCAGCAACCACCTCGGTCGTAATACCGCCGCGAGGTGTGAATCGCGATGTAATTTTCATTGACCGGGGCTTGCATCTTGTTGACAGGTCATCCAGTATATCATTAGTCAGCGCCTCATAAAAAATGCCTTTGTTGCGATAGCTTTGCAGGTACAGCTTCAGGCTCTTTAGCTCGATGCACAGTTTATCAGGACAATATTCGATAATAATTCTGCCGAAATCAGGCTGGCCTGTTCGGGGACAAACACTGGTGAACTCCGGGGCTTCGATGATTATGTTGTAGTTTCGCTCCGGGCGAGGATTATCAAATAATTCAATTTTCATTGAGTCATTCATAATTTTACCGCTTTAAAAATCTATCTATGGTAGTATAATCAAAATGTTACATAAAAACAAGTAGTAAGAAATTTCTTGTGGTAACATCATTATTTGCATTAGAATAAACGCAACAAATGTTACGAAATTATTGTATTGAGCCTGAAATTCGATATACTAGTATGTCTGTTAACCGTCTGTGTCG
>CAZYWY010000167.1:0-5318 GCA_964651605.1 uncultured Pirellulales bacterium
TGCAACGATAGCAGTATAACACATTTTTCCTGAATCCCCAAGCCTGGCTATCCAGTCTGGATTCAGATTCTTTATCTCAAGGGGATTGTATCCTTCGGGTCGCGGTGCAACAGGAATAATATTAATCACATTCTCCAGCCAGGAGATGGTGTCCGAATCATTGTTTGATTCTATATTCACAGGAAAGATTCCTTCTCGATGTGTGAAATCATAATCAAGTCTGCTAATACCGGGATAGATAAGACCAATCATATCCTGAGAGCCGGACGGCTCACTTTTATCTCCATTTTCTGCAATGTATAGTTCCTGTACAAGCTCATCAAGATTATGCTCAGGTATGCCGTCTTTCCAGAGCTTCAATGCAATATTTCGAGTGCCGGTACACATCCCGGCACGTTCCATAAACCAAAACTGCGGCTCGACGCAGACAACGACCATCGAGCCCGGAGGTGACGGATTACATCTGGAGACAAAAGGCTGGTCAATCCAGCCGCCAGCAAGAGCAAGCCTGTATGGTATCTTTCCAATTACTTCAGTTATCATATTAGTCGTTAGTATTTAGTCGTTAGTATTTAGTCGTTAGTATTTAGTCACTATTCACTAACGACCAGCGACTAACGACTAATTTAGTCTATAGTTTTCCTGCCCGCTTTACGGTCCTGATATTGCTGCTCAATCCAGTCATAAGTTTTTTTTAAACCCTCTTGCAGAGGAGTGTTCGGCTCCCAGTCGAGAACCTCCTTAATAAACGTATTGTCACTGTTTCGTCCCGCTACACCTTTGGGCATATCCGGGTCATACTTCCGTTTCAAAGTGACCATGCCAATTTGCTCAGCCAGAGAGACCAGGTCGTTAATTGAAATAAGGTGACTGGTTCCAAGATTGATGGGCGTAGAGATAAGCTCCTCGCAGTGCATTATCATGTCGATACCTTTAACGCAATCATCAATGTACATAAAACTTCGAGTTTGACTGCCATCTCCCCAGATGACAATATCGTCAGAGCCGGTATCTTTGGCTTCGATTACTTTGCGGCATATCGCAGCAGGGGCTTTCTCCCTGCCCCCATCCCAGGTACCCCATGGCCCGTAAACGTTATGGAAACGCGCAATATGAGTCTCGAAACCTCGCTCTGCCCAATATTCCTGACAAAACATCTCTGACATAAGTTTCTCCCAACCATAGCCTCTCTCAGCCATCGCAGGATAAGCATCGGTTTCTTTTAAGGCTCGTGAATTGGGGTCCTTCTGCAGTTCGACGTTATATGCACAGGCAGAGGAAGAGAAAAAATAGCGTTTGGCACCAGCTCTATAAGCCGCTTCAATCATATGTGTGTTTATCAATATACTGCGCAGGCATTCCACTCGGAATCTCTCTATGAAGCCCATTCCACCCATATCCGCCGCAAGATTGTAAACCTCTATAGCATCTTCACAGGCTCGAATGCAATGAGCCTGCTCCTTCAGGTCCATACAAAGACACTCGACTCCCGGAACCCGCTGGTACCATTCCGGAAGCGGTTTTCTGTCAACAGCACGGATACGGGTAAAACCCTGGCTATTAAAATACCTTGCTAATGCGCCGCCTATAAATCCGCCTGCCCCTGTAATAACTATTAAATCATTTTTATTCAATGTTGATGCTGCTATTGGATTACTTTTCTTTGCCATTATTTTCCTTCCTTACATAGGCTGTAATGCACATACCGGAAACCCCGGCAACTATTATATATCTTATTGACTCTTTAATATCTGAATATATTACTATAATCACTGCTATACGTGCAATATACGCCAACTATTGCCTATTGCCTGCCAATTATTGACTTTTTACAGGGATGATACCAATAACATCAAACGGCTTATAAGGAAAGATAAATACCCACCTTCTTAAGATTGCCGTTTTGTTGCCATTTTATCGGCGGCGACGGCAAGGACAATAATTGCACCAATAACGATTAACTGAACGTTTGCTGAAATACCGCTGATTGTCAGGCCATTTCGTAAAAAACTGATAAGAAATGTGCCAATAATAGTTCCTACTATAGTTCCCTGACCGCCGCGAGGAGAGCAGCCGCCGATGATAACAGCGGCAATAATATCGAGTTCGAGTCCCATACCTGCTGTGGGTTGAGCAGTACTTGCCCTGCTGGTCGTAATCATAGCAGCCAGGCCGACAAAAGCGCCTGTAAGTGTATAAACAGCAACTAAAACCTTGTTCACGCCTACTCCCGCATGAAATGCGGTCTCAACATTTGAACCAATAGCATAAGTGTACCTTCCGAAGGGAGTAAATTTGAGCATAAAGCCTGCTGCTGCCAAAATAATAAACAGTAAAACAACAGATGAAGGTATATGTGCATATTTTCCTATATACGGTATTTGTTCTATTATTACTATATTCAGTCTTCCTATATCCAGCCAGTCGTAATCAGAAACAGCAAAAGGCTTTCCGTTATTCATCAAATAACTGACTCCGCGAAAAATACTCATTGTGCCGAGAGTAACGATAAAAGGTGCCAAACTAAGCCGCGTTATCAGCTTGCCGTTTATAAATCCGCAAACAGCACCGGCAAGGATGCTGACCAATGTTCCGCCAATCATTACTACTGGGCTTAATTGTATATATTGGCCGCTTGCAATCTGCTGCCATGATGCACCGCCCATTGCAAGCATTGCGACAGAACCCAGCATACCGCACATTGCCATCATTGAGCCCACGGACAGGTCGATGCCGCCGGAAATTATGACATAGGTCATACCGGCAGCCATAATACCGTTAATCGAAGAGCGGGTTAAAACGTTCTCAAAATTTCTGATTGAAAGGAAAGTGTCTGGTTCCAAAAAAGTCCATAATGAAACGATAAATATCAATGAACAAAACGGCAATAACCTTTTTGTGAATTTATTCATTTGTTTTCTCCACTGCAGCCAAGTGCATTACATGTTCTGGAGTAGTTCTTTTCGTTTCGAGATTTCCTACTAAACGTCCGCGTCTCATGACCAGGATACGGTTGGTTATACCGAACAATTCGGGTAGTTCAGATGAAATTATCAGAATTGCTTTTCCCTGTTTTGTGAGTTCATTCAGAAGTGAATAAACTTCATTTTTTGCTCCTACATCAATGCCTCGAGTGGGTTCATCAAAAATGATAAATTCCGAGTCTGCCATAAGCCATCTGCCGAGAAGCAGCTTTTGTTGATTACCTCCGGAAAGGGAATTTGCTAAAGACTGCGGTGATAACCATTTTACAGAAACTTTTTCGCCATACATCTGACACAGTTGGTTTTCTTTGCTGAACTTTAATAAATACTTCATCCCAATTCGTTCATAATTGGATAGTGTCATATTCCAACTGCAAGGTAAATCAGCGCATAATCCTGTTCGTTTTCGGTCCTCGGTAAGCAGAGCTATTCCCTGCTCGATAGCATCACGTGGATGTGTAATTCTTATATTTTTATCGTTCATTTTCACAGAGCCGCTTATCAGTGGCTGAATACCAAAGATTGCTCGTGCAACCTCTGTGCGTCCGGTACCTACAAGACCGGCCATGCCGACAATTTCGCAGCGCCGAACATTAAATGAGATATCACCAATGCCTTCCTCGGTGGTCAGATTGTCAGCTTCGAAGAGAATTTCCCCCGGGCAAATGTCTCTGGAAGGATAAAAATCTTTCAGCTCCCGACCTACCATGTGTTTTACAACTGTATTGACATTAATCTCTTTTATATTAGCAGTAGCGACAATTTCACCATCGCGTAAAATGCTAATTTCGTCAGCAAGTGTCATTACTTCATCCATACGATGTGAAATGTAAATGATTGTCATACCGCTATTGCAAAGCTGCCGCACAATTTGAAATAGTCTTTTCGTTTCAGCTTCCGGTAGAGAAGAAGTAGGTTCATCCATTATTATGATTCGGGCATTGTGCATAAGAGCCTTTAGTAATTCGACAATCTGACAGTCGCCTACGCTCAGCTCTCGAATTTTTGAGGTTGGGTCAATAGCAAAACCATATTTTCTGCACAGTTCGGCGGTCCTGTCAATTTCGGCTTTGCGGTTAATCACATAAGGAATGCGAGATGGTATTCTCTTACCGAGATAAATGTTTTCATAAACAGTGAGGTCTTCTGCGAGGTCGAGTTCTTGGTACAACATAGAAATGCCGGTATCAAGAGCCTGACGAGGATTCATAAAAATTTTCTGCTGGCCGTCGATAAATATTTTTCCGCTGTCCGGCTTAAAAACGCCGGCCAGTACTTTCATAAGCGTGGATTTGCCGGCTCCGTTTTCACCACACAGGGCATGGACGGTACCGGGCCTGGCACAAAATGTCACATTTTTCAATGCCTGAACGGGTCCAAATGATTTAGATATCTGCTCCATACGGAGCTGGCCGGATATATCTTCCATAATTAAAGCCCCAGAGCAGCAGGATATTTCTGTTTCATTTCTTCCAGATTGTTTTTATTAATTATCATACTTGGGATAGGCATTGTTTTGGGTACTGTTTTCCCATCAATAGCAGAGACCGCGGCTTTTACTCCCTGATAACCGATTTCAAAAGGATTTTGTACAATCAACGCCTCAACCCCGCCTTCAGCAATTCCTTCAAGCAGAATAGGGTCCGAATCAAAGCCAACCATTTTAATTTGTCCGGTTGAACCCTGTGCCTGCAAAGCTTTATAGGCTCCAACCGAACTTGGTTGATTAACCGCAAAAACTCCAACAACATTTTTGTTTCTGACAAGCATATCAAGGGTTTTTTGACGTGCATCCTCAACTGTTCCTGTTGTTGTGAATTGTTCATCAATAATTTTTATATTGGGGAATTCTTTTTCGAGCGCTTGTTTGAATCCCTCAGCTCGTGCATCAGTAGAAGCAGAATTCTGAACAAACTTTGTTAGTATCACATTACCCTGACCATTTAATGCAGCGCCTAAACATCTGGCCGCATCCCTTCCGGCTAAAAAATTATCTGTGGCAACAAAGGAGACATAATCGACATTGTTGACATCAACTGCTGAATCTATAATAACACAGGGAATGCCTGCTTTCTTGATTTTCAGTACCGGCCTGACCAAAGCCTTTTCATCATTAGGGCCAAGCACAATTGCCATTACTTTCCTTACTACAGCATCCTCAACAACTTGAATTTGCTTTTCTCTGTCTGTTTCCTGCTCCGGGCCAATCCAGGATATCGAATATCCGAACTCCTCACCGGCTTTGTTGGCACCAGCGTGGACTACTTCCCACCACATCGAAGCAGTACCTTTAGGAATTACTGCAATTAATTTTTCACCGGCAAAAGTCTTTTT
>CAZYWY010000168.1:0-5314 GCA_964651605.1 uncultured Pirellulales bacterium
TCTCCAAATAAACCGTTCCAGCCGGGAGTTAGATTAACCCATTCGCCAAATTTAAAACCGCCGGTGAGCATTACCCATAATAAGGCACCGAATCCGAATCCTGCAACGGCAAGACCTGTTATCATACCCTTCTTATCGGGGAACCATTTCACCAGAGCCGCAATCGGGCAAACATAAGCCAGGCCTATACCGGCACCGCCCAGGATACCTACACCAATAAGTATTCCCGCAAAGCTTGTTCCTGAAAGACCGGCTAACAAATAGCCTAATCCGAGAACAATCCCTCCGGTAATAGCAACTTTTCTTGGGCCGACTTTCTTTTGCCATTTTCCTGCTATAAAAGCCATTACGATAGCAAAGGTTAATAATCCAACAGAAAAAATAATTTGCGTTTGAGTTTTTGTAAATTCGTATGGGGCAACTGTAAGTTTTTTAGTAAATGCCGACCATGCATAGATAGCACCCAGACACAACTGGATAAGGATTCCGCCTACCACCACAAGCCAGCGGTTCATAACTTTCTGTTCAGCCATAATGTACTCTTTCAAAAAAAACAGGCCGGATGCACGTTTTTTATATGCATCCGGCTCATAGTTACTCTGAATAAAACATTTTACTTTCCCCTGCCCTGGACCAGCACCTCAACTACATGCGGGTCGGCCAGTGTGGTAATGTCACCCAGATTGCCGGTATCGTTTTCAGCGATTTTTCGCAAAATACGCCTCATAATCTTGCCGGAGCGTGTCTTTGGCAGAGCCGGTGCAAACTGAATTACCTCCGGCACTGCGATAGCACCGATTTCCTTGCGAACGTGCAAAAGAAGCTCTTTTTTCAACTCTTCAGTTTCTTTAATGCCTTCCTTGAGAGTTACAAATGCGTATAGTCCCTGACCTTTGATTTCGTGCGGCATCGGCGTAACGGCAGCCTCGGCAACCTTCTCGTGGCTGACTAAGGCACTCTCTACCTCAGCGGTGCCGATACGATGGCCTGAAACATTAACCACGTCGTCGATTCTGCCCATCAGCCAGTAGTCACCATCCTGGTCAACTCGGCAGCCATCACCTGTGAAATAAATGTCGTTGTACATAGTAAAATATGTATCAATGAATCTGTCGTGGTCGCCCCACATTGTTCGCATCATACCGGGCCAGGGCTTGCTGATGCAGAGCTTGCCGCCTTCATTTGCATCACACTGGGTTGCATCGTCCCTCAGAACCACCGGGTCGCAGCCGAAGAAAGGCCGTATCGCACTGCCGGGCTTTAATGTATGTGCGCCGGGCAGCGGTGTAATCAGGATTCCGCCCGTTTCGGTCTGCCACCAGGTATCGACGATTGGGCATTTGCTGCGGCCGATTTTCTCATAATACCATATCCAGGCCTCCGGGTTGATTGGCTCACCAAATGTCCCGAGAACCCGCAGCGAGTCCAGCTTATACTTTGCCGGCCACTCATCACCAAGACGCATCAGCGCCCTGATTGCGGTGGGGGCGGTATAGAATACGGTAACTTTGAACTTATCGCAGATTTGCCAGAACCGTCCTGCATCCGGGTATGTCGGGACTCCCTCGAACATCAGGCTTGTTGCACCGTTCGCCAGCGGGCCATAAACGATATAACTGTGTCCGGTTACCCAGCCGATGTCGGCAGTACACCAGTAAATATCTTTGTCGTGAACGTCAAAAATATATTTATGGCTCAGAGCAACGTGCAGAAGGTACCCGCCTGTTGTGTGTACAACGCCCTTTGGTTTGCCTGTCGAACCGGATGTATAAAGAATAAACAGCGGGTCCTCGGCATTCATAACCTCTGCTTCGCAGTCTTCTGCGGCGTTTGCCATCTCATCATGATACCAGGTGTCTCTGCCTGCCTTGATGCTACAAGGCTCATTATTGGTTTTTACAACTATGACATTTTTCACCGAAGGTGTTTTTGCCAGTGCGGCATCGGCTATGTCCTTGAGCCTGATGTGTTTTCCTGCACGCAGCGAGACATTAGCTGTTATGAGCATCTTGCATTCCGAATCGTTGATGCGGTCAACCAGGGACTCGGCGCTGAAGCCGCCGAAAATAATGGAGTGAATAGCTCCGATTCGTGTACAGGCAAGCATTGCAATCGGCAGCTCGGCAACCATCGGCATATAAATAGCCACGCGGTCGCCTTTTTTAAGGCCTTTTGATTTCAGGACATTGGCAAACTTACAGACCAGCTTGTGAAGCTGCTCATAAGTGTATTTTTGGACGGCATTTTCCTCCTCACCCTGCCAGATTAGAGCGGTTTTCTTTGCTACCGGCGTGCCGAGATGCCGGTCAAGACAGTTATAAGATACGTTGAGCTGGCCGTCTTTGAACCAGGTATGCTCGATTTTGCGGTTCTTAGTATCCCACGTATATTCAAGAGTCACAGAAGGCTCTTTGAACCAGTGCAGGGTTTTTGCCTGCTCAAGCCAGAATTTGTCAGGCTGGTTAATCGATTCATCCCACATCTTTTTATACTGTTCAAAGCTGCTGATATAAGCAGACTTTCTGAATGCATCGGAAGGCGGGAAAGTTCTGTTCTCACTCATTAGAGAAACAATCTGTTTTTTTTGCTCCATAATTATGCTCCTATATAGATTTTCCACAGGTTATTTATAATACCTTAAATAACAGGTTCAAAGGCACAAAGCGGCAAAGGTTCATTAGTGTTGAGTTTTAAGTGTTAAGTTTTGAGTTTAACTCATAACTAAAAACTAAGAACTCAAAACTCTTTGAGCCTTTGTGCCTTCTTACTTTTAGAATTTATAAGTCAGAGCAAGCTGTGCCCGCATTGCGTCACCGTCACCCGGACCTTTGTACTCGGTGCGCCAGTGCGAAAGCTCGAAGCCGACGTCGGTCTGCTCATTGAGCGAACAAATTATATTGCCGAACAAAGAACGGTTCGCAAGTCTGTCGCCCGTATTGATATCTCCCCGGTCCACATTATCCATTGCCAGACCGACATTAAATCTTTTGTTGCACCAGGGCCCAAGGCTTGCTGCAATCCAGCCGCCTTTGCTGCCGATTTCTTTGTATTGTTTTGCACCGGTTAAGGTTACGCCCTGGCCGATACCGCCTAAGTAGGCATCGAGATTCTCACCGGAGAACATCTCGGCCTTGATTGACAGCTTGTCGCAAACAGGCTGTGTATAATCCACATTTACAGACCAGGTGTCAAATTTTTTATTGTCACCTGTTGCTGTTGTGTCATATTCTTCCTTGCCGATGTGTCCAGAAACGCCTATTGTAGCCATCTCAGGTCCGAAAGTTTTAATCGTTACGCTGGCTCTGCCCTGTACAGTCGGAAATCCCGCATCCCTGCCCGAGTCGATCGTCCCCGACACAAATCCGTTAAGCCTTCCAATCGTCCTGGCCAAGGCGCCTTCGAGCTTCAAAGAGCCGCCTTCTGCGAAGTTTAACTGTTTTGTAAGACGAATCTGCGGACGTCTGTAACCGATATTTCCTGTCCACCAGCCTACGGAGTAGTTCAGCGTAGGCAGCACCAGCGGGCTGATGACATCGGATGTCTGGCCGGCGATTATATCGAATTTTTTCTCAGGCCATTCCACCTTTAGAAATGCGTGTCGCAGCATCAGGTGCGGCTTGTTCTCGCCGTCACCGCTGCCATAGAAATCCACTTCGACTTTACCGCTGGTTCTGATGCCGTCGCTTTCTTTGCCATTGATTAGCATACCCAGCCTAGTCTCATTGGCGGTCATACTGAACTGGCTGTCGTTGTCATTGTATTGTTCTGACTCTACCCATTTTGCATAATTGCCGTTGTCGATTCGCGAGCTGTCATAGGCTGCATCGAGCTTGATATAACCGTAAAGCTGAATGCCCAGATTCGACCATACGGGTTTTTGTCCGGGGGCAGTACCTGTCTGCTCGGATATGGATTTTTTAATCTCTGCGATTTCTTTGTCAAGCTGGTCGAGTCTGCTTTTCAAGTCGGCATTTTCCTTGGCCAGACTGCTGCTATTGCTGCTTGTGGCGATTGATCTCGTGGTGCTGCTCATACCGACGCCTTGTGCAAGGGAGATTCCTGCAGCGCATAACACCAGAACCACACACAGTAAATATGCTGTCTTTCTCATCTTTAACTCCTTTTCTTATGAGTTCCTTACAGTTCATCAGGCATACTTTTGTATGCCTGCCGCAGAACAACGGGTTCTGCATTTCAAAGTCGAATGAGCAACTATAACGCTGTTTGCCGGATTCGTCAAGAAATACTGCAAAAAAGACATTTTACAAAAAATGCTTGTTTTTAATAAAACAAAATGGTAATCTTTTGCCAGATTTGTATTTTTAGAGTTTCGGTTGCAGGTTGTACATCGGCAGCTGTACTGCTGATTTTCTTGCCCGGCAGCCCCAGAAAAGGATAATTAAGTGAAAACGAAACAACTCGATGCTGTTGAGAAAAAAAGCCTGAAGGAAAATATTCCTCACTTTGAGGTAGGTGATATTGTTGATGTTCGTTGCCGTATCAAAGAGGGCGATAAAGAGCGTACACAGATTTTTACCGGCACGGTAATTGCACGCAAAGGCAGAGGTATTAACGAGAAATTTACGGTCCGGCGAATCGTCAATAACGAAGGTATCGAGCGGATTTTCCCGCTGCATTCACCCAATGTTCTCGATATAAAGGCCGTTCGAAGCGGCAAAACCAGACGGGCAAAACTATACTACCTCCGCGAGCGAACCGGCAAGGCTGTAAAACTGACACAGCGGCACAGCGAACACACAACCGTAAAATAACCTGTTCAGACGATAGGGGTTCCGCTGGCCAACCCCCGGCAACCGGCTGAAATACGATATGCTGCTCAGAAAAAGCAGATTGTTTGCCGACCGTAAATTGCTCGGTCGGTGGGGCGAGAAACGCTGCGAGAAGTACCTGAAAAATCAAGGCTTACGAACGCTGACCCGCAATTTTTCCTGCAAAACCGGCGAAATCGACCTGATTATGGTCGCCGCAGATGCCACTATCGTTTTTGTCGAGGTCAAAACCCGCACCGATGAGCAGTTCAGCCAGGCTGAATCATCAATAACATCCACAAAAAAAGCCCGGCTGCAAAGAGCCGCCCGCTATTTCCTTATGATAAATAACATAGAGAATCGGCCTTTCCGCTTTGATATTGTAACAATAGTAATCAGCAAAACCGGCCCCGAACAAATCCGACATTACCCCAACGCCATAACAGGCTGAACCCAAAATCCCGCATTCAGCTTTGAAAAAGTAACAGCTAAAACCGCATTTTTCATACTGATAACGAGGGTGGCTTGCCCTAAAGATTTCACAA
>CAZYWY010000169.1:0-5263 GCA_964651605.1 uncultured Pirellulales bacterium
ACTGCTTATAGTGCCTTTTATAAGTTTGATGTTAAAAATAAATGATGTCAGGTTCAACGAAGGCATGCAAACCGCTATGCGTCTGATGGCGGTTGTTATCTTTATTATAATGGCCGTAAGTGACGGAATTGACGGTTATCTGGCACGCAGGAAAAACCAGATTACACAACTCGGTATGTTTTTGGACCCTTTGGCAGATAAACTGCTTATCAGCAGTGCATCCGTTCTTTTGGCCTCAAAAACAGGGCACGTCAGCGGATTTCCTCTCCCAGTAACTGTTATGGTTTTAATTATCAGCAAAGACCTGCTGATATTGATTGGTTTTATTATAGTCTATTTTATTACCTCGCACTTTTTAATCTCGCCGGTTTTTGCCGGCAAACTCGCCACGACTGTGCAGTTGTCGTTGGTAGCGGGTATTCTTCTTGCGCCGGAGATTTCGTCGGTATTTAGCTGGTGGATTTGGATTTTGCGTTTTTTGTGGTGGTCTGCCGCTGGGACAGCTATTTTAGCCACCCTTATTTACATTCGTAAGGGTTGGAGATATATTGAACAGCACGAATAAAACAATTTTGAGTTTTGAATTATGAGTTTTTAGTTGAGACTCAAAACTCAACAAAATGCTGCAGGTTGTCATTCCCGCGCAGGCGGGAATCCGCTGCTGCGATATAATAACTGGATGCCCCTAAGGGGTATGACAGTAGAGGTTGGTCAGTTTATCTAATTTATTAGAATCAGGATGCCAATGGAATTTAGTGAAATACCGGAAGTTCTTGAGGAGCTTCGCAAAGGCGCAATGATTGTGCTTGTCGATGACGAAGACCGCGAGAACGAGGGTGACCTTGTCTGTGCAGCCGAGAAGGTAACGCCCCAGATTATCAATTTTATGGCCAGGTTCGGCAGGGGGCTTATATGCCTGCCTCTGACGAGCGAAAAATGCAGCAGTCTCGGTCTGTATCCGCAGACTGTTGATAATACCGCTCGTTTCGGGACGGCTTTTACCGTTACTATCGATGCTGCATCAGGTATAAGCACAGGAATAAGCGCAGCCGACAGGGCCAGAACAATTCAAGTAGCTATTGCAGAGGGTGTAAAACCTTCTGACCTTGCCCGCCCGGGTCATATATTTCCGTTGCAGGCCAGAGACGGCGGAGTCCTGGTACGTGCCGGTCAGACCGAAGGTGCGGTTGACTTGATGCGGCTGGCGTCTCTTAAACCGGCAGGGGGAATATGTGAAGTTATGAATGAAGACGGCTCGATGGCACGGGTGCCGGAGCTGCTGAAGTTCTGTGAACAGCATAAACTTAAAATCACTTCCATCGCCAAGCTCATAGAATACCGCATTCAGCGTGAAAGCCAGATTCAGCGGATTGAATCTGTTGATTTGCCGACCGATTACGGAGATTTTAAGCTCATAGCCTACGAGAGCGTTACTTCCCCTGAGCCGCACCTTGCTCTGTGCAAGGGTGATGTCGGCCGGCTCGATGAAAATGGTGCGGTTGTCGAGCAGAAAGAGCCGGTTCTTGTGCGGGTACATTCGGAATGTATGACCGGGGATTTGTTCCATTCGCAGCGATGCGAATGCGGCGAGCAGTTGATTGCCGCCCTGAAAATGATAGAAAAGGCGGGCAAAGGGGCGTTGATTTATCTTAGGCAGGAAGGCAGGGGGATTGGCCTGAAGAATAAGCTCAAGGCCTACAAGCTGCAGGAGCAGGGGCTGGATACCGTCGATGCCAATGTGGAGCTGGGCTTTATGGCCGACAAAAGGGATTATGGAATCGGGGCGCAGATTTGTCGCGACCTGGGGCTGAGGGAAATCCGCATACTTACAAATAATCCCAAAAAAATAAACAGACTTGAGGTCTATGGCATAAAAATTGTAGAGCAGCTCCCTCTTATAATCAAGCCTGGCAGGCATAATATAGATTATCTGCGAACGAAAAAAGAACGTCTCGGACATTTGCTGGACGAGGATTTGTAAAAAATCATGTTAAATCCGAAATACGAATATCAAAATCCGAAACAAATTCAAAATCTAAATTACAAAAATCCAAAACGTTTCCCTGCTATTTGCTGGAGTTATTGTTTTGAAAATTTGGATTTTGAACATTCGGTATTGTTTCGAAATTCGTATTTAGTGCTTCGTATTTGTGGACACATTTTAGGATATTGTATTGTAATATTTATCTTGTCCTGCTGCGGATGTGCAAAAGTCCGTCTGCCTGCTGAGAAGAAAGTCCAGCCGGCTGGAGACTATCAGAAAACCGCCATTTACTTAAAATATTTGCCGGTTAAAATTGATATTTTGCCGCTGACCGGCCAGGTTAAATCCGACGACCCGGAACCGCCCCGACTGAATATATATGTCAGCCTGCTCGATTCGTTCGGCTCACAGCTCAAGTCGCCGTGCATATTTAGATTTGAGCTTTATCAAAGGCAGGAACGTTCTGCCGAGTCCAAAGGTGCCAGGGTTTTGATTTGGCCTGATATAGACCTGAACGAGCCGGAGAAAAATGAGCAATACTGGCGAAATTATCTGAGGGCTTACGAATTTTCTTTGCCTTTAGAGCGGCCAAATGGCCAGAGTTTTATAGTTGAGGTAACCTGTCTTTGCCCGAATGAAAAACGCCTCACTGCGGAATTTGTGCTTGATTTGAAAAACAATTCCGCAGATTAATGGATAAGCTGCGGGCCGGCAGTGACACAAATGAAGGTCAGCTTTGCGGTTTAATGACTTTCTGGTCTTCAAAGACTCTGCCGCTCAGGTAGTCGGTGAATTTGATTTTCACTGTCAGCGGTTTATTGAAATCTTTAACTAAATCCGATACATCAAATTTCAATCTGTAATTTATTACCAGAAACTCCGTCCAGAGTTTTTGCAGTTGCTGTGAATCAATGTGCCATTGGCCAAGAAGCGCCTGCTCAGCCGGTTTATCCAGGTCCCAAAGCTGTACGTCCACCTGCCCTGCGGCCTTGATTTTATCGCCGTTGCCGTCCAATGGTTGAATATAAACGAGCAGCGATTTTCCCCCGCCAGGATTGTTACTGTTACTATCTGAAATTGTGGTGTAGCGGTGTATGCTGACCTGCGTGACATTGTAAAGATTTTGTCCTTTAACATTTGCAGGCAGGCCGGAGAGAACCTGAACCTGCTCTTTTAACTGTTGGTTTTCTGATTTGGACTTCTCGACTTCAGAAGTTAATTGTTTATTCTGCTCGGTCAACTGTTCAATCTGCGTTAGTAGTGGTTCTTTTGTAGTAGGTTTGTTACATCCCAAAATGAAGGAAATGCAAAAAGTAAAAAGTAAAAAGCAAAATTGAAGAAGTCGTTGTTGCTGTGCAACAACTCCACATTTTTTATTTTTGATATTTAATATTTGAATTTGGTTATTCATTGTCTTGTGGCTCTTCTTTTTTGACGATTTCCGGCGCTTTTGCCAGTACCTTGTCTGCCAGGCCGTATTCGATGGCCTCGACGGCGTCCAGCCAGAGATTCCGGTCGCAGTCCTTTTCAATTTTTTCCGCACTTTGACCGGTGTGTTTGGCTAATATTTCATATAACCGTGTTCGCAGTCGCAAAATTTCGCGGGTTTCGATTTCCAAATCAGTGGCAGGGGCGATTAGCTGGCCTGTGATAATCGGCTGATGCAGCAGTACCCTGTTGTTTGCCAGCAGGAAGCGTTTTCCTGCCTTGCCGCCGGCCAGCAGAACAGCAGCCATACTGGCTGCCTGTCCGATACAATATGTGGCGACATCGCAACGTATAAATTGCATCGTGTCATAAATGGCCAGGCCTGCGGTTATCGAGCCGCCCGGCGAATTTATATAAAAATGAATATCGGATTTCGAATCTTCGTTGCTCAAAAAAAGCATCTGAGCCACGATTAGATTTGCGGTCTCGTCGTCCACCTGTCCGCCCAGCAGAACTATTCTGTCTTTCAGAAGCCTCGAATATATATCGTAAGCCCGCTCGCCTCGACCACTTTTTTCTATTACTATCGGTACAAGATTTTGATTTACGCTCATTTGGGAATCCCATTGAAGTTGTATTTTTTATGATTTCTTTTCTTCTGTTTTTTCTTTTTTCTCCTCTTCGTGCAGCACTTCGTCAATCAGGCCGTACTCTTTTGCCTCCTCCGCGGTCAGATATCTGTCCCGCTCAGTTTCAGCGGCGATTTTTTCGGCCGGCTGAGATGAATGCCGAGAGAGTATTTCATTTATCATTTTCTTGGCTTTTATGATTTCCTCTGCCTGGATTTTTATATCCGCCGCCTGGCCTGTTACACCGCCCCAGGGCTGGTGCAGCATTATTTTGGCGTGCGGCAGGGCGTATCTTTTGCCTTTTGTACCGGCTGCAAGAATAATTGCGCCGCCGGACTCGGCACGCCCTATACAATAAGTTGCCACCGGTGAACTGACAAAACGGATTGTGTCATAAATCGCCATCGTATCATCCACGCTGCCGCCGGGTGAGTTGATATATAGGCTGATTTCACTGTTGCGTTTGAGATTGTCGAGGTACAGCATCTTCATAATTACCTCGGCCGCTCTGGCATAAGATATTTCACCAATCAAAAAGACGATTCTGTTCTCCAGCAGCATATCATCGAGGCTCATCTGCCGGTATCGCTGATACTGCCCGCCGCCGTACTGGTCGTATATTCCCTTTATTTCCGCCAATTGCTTATTAAACATCTGTTGTTTCCTTATATAATTTTCTAAGATTCCGTTTCCTGCGGCTCGTCTTTAGTATCGGCAGCTTTCTTGCGTGTCTTTTTTGTTTTTTTTGCGGTCTTTTTGGGTTTATGCGCTGTTTTCTCCTCTGTAATAGTTATGTTGCCTTTCTCGAGAAGTTTTGTAATACATTTATCTTGGCGGAGCTGCAGGCCGAATTCCGGCAGTGAGCCTTCGTGTTCCATCTGATGCCGCAGTTTTTCAGGTCGTTGACCTTGTTGAATAGCCAGGCTGGCAATATGGCCGTTAATTTCCTCGTCGGTAACCTCTATTGCGAGGGTCTCTGCTATTTTATCCATTATAAAGAAAGTTTTAAGCTGTTTTTTTGCCTGTTCCTCGCTGGAGGCCTTTAATTGTTCGATTTGCTGCTCGATTTGCTCTTTCTGGAATCCCTTCATCAGCAGGTTGACATATTGTCTTTTCAGTACGGTTTGTGCCTGTTCGGCAACAACATCAACAGGCAGCTCAATATTAATGTTGCTGTCCAGATACTCGTAAATCTGTTGGGCAGATTCTTCCTTGATTTTGT
>CAZYWY010000170.1:0-5236 GCA_964651605.1 uncultured Pirellulales bacterium
CCTGCCTGAGTGACGTTGGCGACAGAGCCGGCGCACTGGATTCTATCCGCGAAGCTGTGGATATTTACCGGCGGCTTGCGAAGGCAAATCCAGCCGCTTATGAGCCGAACCTGGCAGCCAGTCTCAATAATCTGTCAACCTGCCTGAGTGACGTTGGCGACAGAGCCGGCGCACTGGATTCTATCCGCGAAGCTGTGGATATTTACCGGCGGCTTGCGAAGGCAAATCCAGCCGCTTATGAGCCGAACCTGGCAGCCAGTCTCAATAATCTGTCAACCTGCCTGAGTGACGTTGGCGACAGAGCCGGCGCACTGGATTCTATCCGCGAAGCAATGGATATTCGCCGGCGGCTTGCGAAGGCAAATCCAGCCGCTTATGAGCCGGACATAGTGAGGAGTCTTGGAGTGCTTGGCAGGGCGCTACGCCAGTTGCGGGATATTCGTAAAGCCACAGATGCCTTTTGCGAAGGTATAGAACTAATACGGCCTTTTGCTAAAAGTTACCCTAAAAGTCCATATTCTGAATTGCTCGAAGTCCTTGAACGTGATTTAGAAGAAACACGAAAGCTGAAAGATTAAAAGCAACTCCTAAAAAATGCGTCTGGCCTTGCGCAATTTTCTGAATGTTTCCAAAGCGATTTGATGCCGCCTGATACGCTCAACGGGAGTTCTGGCTAAATTAGCCTCCAGCATTGCTATATCAATACCATATTCTGCAGCAGTGGCTATTGGGTCTTTGGGTGGTCTGAATGAGTGTACCTTTTGTCTCATATATTCATCATTTCCATCGCATCTTTGACAGAAGCACCCTTGTGAACCATAGCACACAAGGCGACGACTAATTTTTCCGGAGTTTTATGCTGGAAGGCGTTTCGGCCAATTGATAATCCTATGGCACCTGCGGCTAATGCGCCTTCAACCATCCTGAAAATCTCCTCGTCACTGCCCATCTTGGGTCCTCCTGCAATTACAACCGGCACGGGACAACCCTGCACCACCTCGGCAAAACTTTCAGGACTGCCGGTATAGACCACTTTTACTATATCAGCGCCCAGTTCGGCTCCTACTCTGGCAGCGTGCCTGGCATAGCTGACGTCATATTCGTCCTTGATTTTCGCCCCGCGTGTGTACATCATCGCCACAAGCGGCATCTGCCATTCAAAGCACCGTTCGCTGACACAGCCGAGCTGCCGGAGCATTTCCCTGTCAGTGCCTGCACCGATATTTATATGGATGCTGACGGCATCGGCGCCGAGCTTGATGGCCTCTTCGACAGTGCATACAAGCTCTTTAGCGTTCGGGTCGGGGCTGAGCGTAGTTCCGCCTGAAAGATGAATAATCAGTCCGATATCGCTGCCTGTACCACGATGTCCTGCGCTGACAATACCCTTGTGGATGAGGATTGCATTTGCTCCGCCTGCCACGACCTTGCTGACCGCCGAGCGCATATCGCACAAGCCCTCGATTGGCCCGACTGTAACACCGTGGTCCATCGGGACGATTACCGTCCTGTGTGAATTGCGGTCGATAATTCTCTCCAGCCTTATTTTTTTGCCTATCATAATGAAATCTCCAAAAAATATTTGCATTAAATTTACTGCAAAACAGACATATCGGCAAGCAAAAAACACCGAATCCTGCCATCGAAAAGTCGGGGGGATATGCAATGCGGTGCTATCTTTTTTTATAGCCCTATTGATATTTACTATTTGGGTTGCTATCATCTTTGTTGATTGCAAAAGGTAAAATAAATTGTTGAATTCAAGAAAAGGAAATAGACGATGTTTACTAAAAAGTACGCTTTTATATTTCTGATGTCGGGAGTTTTCTTGATTACACCTGCAAGCGAAACACGCCAGAAGGAAAAACGACAAATACCGGTTGTAGTTACCGCCGGCGTAGAACCCAACAACGTGAAAGCTGAAGAATCAATACCCTTGACTATTACTATTTCAAATGGTTTGCCTTCCTCGATTTACCATTCAACATTTTCACTGGTACCAAACAATTGGGATGGTGAAACCTTTAACGTGTCTTTGGTTGATGTATTTCGAGATGACAAGACAAGCAATCTTTACTATACTCGGCCTGTTATATACGCTCCTAGAACGATTTCAGGAATGAGTAGAAATGAAATCAAACCAGGAGGCAAACTTGTCATCCTAACAGATGCACGGAAGTGGAAGCTTCGTGATGGATGGCTTCCAGGCAAATATAAAGTTACGGCTCGAGTTGATAATCTCACGGTTGACAAATACTCGGAGCTCTCCGTCATAACCGATCCTATCGAGTTCGAGATAAAATAATCAGAACAGAATCTTTAAGAGTTGATAATTTTTAGCCATATATGACAGGAAAACAATTTTATGACTGGCAAACGTCCGGCGGCACCAACGATGTAATGAGATTGGTTGACTGCCTTGAAAGAGCCGATGTTTTGTGGTGCATCATCGGGGGCGTGGCTGTGAACCACTGGGCGGAACAGCCTATGGTAACTCAGGATGTGGACTTTGTCGTTGCCACCCAGTCAATAGAACGCATAAGAACATTGCTTGAGGATGCCGGATTCCACAGCGAGAGATTTGAATGGTCTGTAAATTTTAAGGGACATTCTGCGGTAAGTATTCAGCTTAGCACAGAGGATTTTTATAAAGATTTCCCTTCCCGTGCTGTTGCTGCCGATGTACACGGCATTCTTCTGAGAGTTGCATCTTTAGAAGATACACTTAAGGGTAAAATAAAGGCCTGGTCAGAGCCGAAGCGAAGGCAGAGTAAGCGGCTCAAGGACCTTGCCGATATCGCTCGACTTGTTGAAGCACATCCGCAGCTATGGGTTCAACTCACAGATGACCTCAAAAAACATCTGCGGTATCCAGAGAATACATAGTCGAATAAGCTATTTGCTTTTAAGTAAGCCATTGGGGTCTTTGGCGGTTTTTTCCAGAGGGACAAATTCGCTTGTGATTGAAGTTGGGGATTCAACCTTCCAAAGCCGAAAGCCTTGCGGAGTGTCGTCATTATTTTTACTTATCGCGGGGGTATTGACCAACTGTATGCCTTTGTAATTATGAATCAGCGTTTTGTGTATATGACCGCCCAGCACGGCAACAACGCCGCCATCAACCATCATAGCCAGCAGTGTTTTTCTCTTTGCCGGAGACAGATTGTAATCGACATCTTCAGCTTCATCCGGATTTTTCAGATAAAGTGGAATATGCTGCACTACAAAAACGGGACTTTTTTCCGCTTTGGCGTCTTTGAGGGTTTTTTTGAACCATTCATCCATTTTTTCAGTCTCGCCTTTAAGCGGTGATTTCCAAAGCTGTGAGTTGGCTATGACAAAAGTATAGCCCTTATGTTTGAAAGAGAAGTAATCCCTGCCGAAAATCTTGCGATACTTTGCCAATTGCGCTGCGCTCGGCTGATAATACATCTCGTGATTTCCGGGCGTCAAATAGGATGGAACTTTAAGGCCCGATTTGATTTTAAGAAAATCAGCTACCGACTGGTCGTTAAAATCCTCAACAAAATCACCACAAATTACGACTAAATCAGGTTTAATCTTATTGATAAGTTCAACGGCTTTTTCAAACGAATTGACATCGTGCTGGTAGCCGCCATAACCCAGTTGCGTATCGGCTATCTGAACGAAAGTGAAGGCTTCTTTTTTGGGTTCGCTTTGACCTGCAGCAATAACGAAGCTGAAAATAAGCAAAAGAGCAATTAAGCTGATTTTGATGTTTCTTTTATATTTCATTCAGTTCAATCCCGCGGCAGCCGCATCTTCTCATAGAACTCGGCATGTGGTTATTTATAAGTCCGCCGTCTCTGATTGTACAATCCAACACCTTAATTTTTTCTCTATACATATTTCCCCTTTTACTACAATTTTCAAAGTTTTTCCAGGACTTCTTTCACTATGTCCGGGCTTACTTCAACCGCATACTGCCCATTTTGCGTATAAACCCTGCCAATATCGCTGCTCAGTACAAACCTCGGCCATTTATTAACTGCCTTTTTATCGTGCCGCAGCAGCTCCAATATGTCCTTATCGGCCAACTCGCGAGGCTTGCTTACAGGAACACCAAGTTTTTCAAATATTCTGCGAATCCTGTCCAGCCGCTCCGGCTCAGCCAACTGCATTCGTTTCTCTATCAGCCCTGCACCGATTATACCTATCGCCACCGCCTCGCCGTGCAGCAACTCAAAACCGCTCGCAGCTTCAACAGCGTGCCCTATGGTATGGCCATAATTCAGAATCCGTCTGAGGTTCTGCTCATAAGGGTCTGCCTCAACAACGCTGCCCTTTATTTTACAGTTCTGCCAGGCAAGATGTTCAAGAACATCAGGTTTTCTCGCCAAAATTGAATCGAGCTGCCTTTCAAGCCAGTTGAAATATTCGCCCCCCGCTTCTGTCTTTCGACAGAAAAACGCGGGGGCAATCAGAGCGTGTTTAACGGATTCGACCAGCCCTGCCCTGAACTGCCGCTCATCCAGCGTGCCTAACGTCGCCACATCTATATAAACGCCCGCCGGATGCCAGAACGTCCCGTAAGCATTCTTGCTCAGACTCGAATCAACGCCGGTCTTGCCCCCTATCGCCGAATCCGCCTGTGCTATGGTCGTCGTCGGGATATGCACCACAGGAACACCCCTTTTGAAAATCGAGGCTGCAAAACCCGCTATATCGCCGACCGTACCGCCCCCCAGCCCCACAACCAGCGTATCTCTGCCCAGCCCTGCCTTTTCCATAGTTTCGAGCAGCGATGTTACCGTGCTTATATTTTTTGAAGTTTCGCCTGCCGGTTTAATAATAAAAGCAGGAACTTCAGCTTTTCCCAGCAGCTTTGCAAGCTGGCCACACCGGACCAGATTTTCATCGGTAACGACAAACTTGTTCACCCCCGCGTCTTTCTGTCGAAAGACAGAAGCGGGGGCAAAATCCTGTTCGATTTGGTGCCAGAAGTCCTCGAGTATTAGCGTGCCTATTCTAACCTTATAACTCGTCCCTCGTCTATCATCCCTCGTCTTTAAGGCCGGTATTTGTATCCGCAATTCCAACATAAATTTCAAGTTTTGAGTTTTGAGTCCTTAGTTTTGAGCTTAACCATAGTTAAAAACCTATAACTCAGCCTTCTGTTTACCTTAGAACCTCTAATAAAAAGAATTCTTTTGTTGTGGCATGGCGAACTTGACCATGCTCCACGGGCAGGATGCCCGTGCCACGTTTCGTTTTG
>CAZYWY010000171.1:0-5229 GCA_964651605.1 uncultured Pirellulales bacterium
CTCAAAAGCGGCAGCCGCAGGGCAAAAACGCTGCGCCCGAATGTAAATGCCGGGGAACCATCCCCACACAAACATTCCGTCGTCTGGCTTGGAATGTTCGCGGATATAATCGCCCGCTACCTGCCAAGTATAAATTCCGCCTTTCTTCTTAATATTTTGCACCTCTTCCCATTTTTGAACGTAACCTCTCGACCTTTCACCGTAAGAAGCACCGTTAAATGGACTGACGGTTATACCTGCGACAATGTGCCACGACATAGCGAACATAATGACGAGTCCCGCCACGCCGGCCAGCACCCAGCCTGGATAATAATTCGAGCGAACGACCCTGTCACGATAGAGCGTTATCAGGTAACCGCCTGTCATTGCCGCCGAGGCATTTAGAGGCAGATAATATTGCTCGTAACCACGCGGGCTTATCCAGACGAAAGCCATATCCAGAATCCACCATACGCCAAAAAGCAGTACAAATTTTTCATATACAGCAGCAACTTGTTGCGATTTGCTATTTGATATTTTATATTTAATATTTAATATTTGTTTGACCGTCCAGAAAATCACCGAGCCGAGAGCAAGAGTTATCGGCAATATAAGACAGCCGTAATACCGCATTACCTGCGGGAACTGCTGCTTGAAACTGACCACCTCCCGTGCCGCCGAGACATAAGAACCAACTTTGCTGCCGGCTGAACCTGAGCCAAATACCATATTCCAGGCCCAAAGGTAAGGCAGATAAGCCGGATAATTGTTGGCAAGTATCCACAGGCATACCGGCCCGACACCAAGTACAAATCCGCCGGCGAGCAGGCCAATATCAACAGCGGTTTGCTTGAGACTTCGCCACTTGAAAAGAGGCGATACAATCACAAACAGCCCCGTCGCTGTAATTGCCGATATTCCTGTCTGTTTAAACATCGGCGCCCAGCCCAGAGCGGCACCAGCAAGAACAGCAAGCCACCACTTGCCGCCCAGTTGCCTCAGCACATAACAGCACACGCCGATTACCATAAAAGCTATCATGTGCTGCTCTTTGACGTTGCCGAATTTGGCAATCAGCGGAGCAGAAAGATACAGTGACGCAATGATAACGCCGACAGAAGCAGCCAGCATTCCATAGAGCTTTCGCATCGTATAAAACATCAGCACCAGCGCAACCGCCTGCAAAACCCCCTGAATCAATTTAGGCCCAAACTCTGAAAAACCAAATAATTTCACGCCGAGCATATTTATCAGCAGCGTGCCAGGCTGAGCAGATGGTGTCTCATCAACCCCCAGCTTCGCACCTGAAAAGATATGCTGAGCCGAATAGACATAAGCTGCACTGTCATACGGGTCGGGGTAATTAAGCTCGAAATACTTGCCGTAGGCAAAAGGCACTGCCGCCAGTATAAAAATAAGGATATAGTATATAGGGTATAGGGTATAGGGTTTAGGCTTTTTATTCCCCATTACCCATCCCCTATTCTCTATACCCTTTCCCCTGTTTTCAATTTTCTTTTTTTGACTCATGTTCAAGGATATTTCTGATTACATAAGTGGGTCTGTTCTGCGACTCGTGGTAAGTTCGCACGAGCAATTCGGCCAGCAGACCCATAAGAATAAATTGAATAGTCGAAATGGCCAGCACCGCCGTCAAAAGCAGCAGAGGATTTCGATTCATTGAAAAATTATTCCACAGCTTCTGGTAAATAACAATCAGGCAGCAGATAATGGAACCTGCCGCACTGAGCAGTCCCATACCGCCGAAAATATAGATGGGTTTTGTCGCATAAGACCCCAGAAAACTAACGGTAATCAAATCCAGAATTACCTTCCAAATCCTGGCCAGTCCGTATTTGCTTGTCCCTGCCGAGCGAGGTCTGTGATTGACCTGCAATTCAGCGATTTTTGCCCCGCTCCAGCTTGCCATAGCCGGGATGAAACGGTGCATTTCGCCGTAGAGCTTTGTTCTTTCCAGCACTTCCGAGCGATACACTTTGAGGGTACAGCCATAATCGTGCAGTTTGACGCCGGTAATAGTGGAAATCAGCCAGTTGGCGATTTTTGAAGGCAGCAGCCTGGTCAGAGCCTTATCGTGCCTTTTTTTCCGCCAGCCGCTGACGACATCGAAACCATCTTTGAGCTTTTCGAGCATTTTTGGAATATCTGCCGGGTCATTCTGCAAATCGGCGTCGAGTGCAACTATGATTTTTCCTTTTGCTTTGGCAAAACCGGCACTCAACGCCGCCGTCTGGCCAAAATTTCTGCGAAGAAAGACAACCCTTACACGTACATCGGAATTATATAACTGCTCAAGTAATATAGGACTTCTATCTTCGCTGCCATCGTCCACGAATATCATTTCATATTCATATCTACCTGTCAGTGCTTCTGTAATTTGTTGATGAAGAGGGCATATATTGTCCTGCTCATTAAATACAGGTATAACGACCGATATTTCCGGCAAAGCCGGGGAAAAGTTGTCCGGCAAGGCCGGGCAAGAATTATCAGGCGAATTAGTCTTTCCAGCCTGATTATAACATCCTGAACTGTTTTGTTCGCTGGCCATAGAACATTTCTCTATAAATTCTGTATTATTTATAACCGATTATTATATATAATAGTAAAGACATTAAAAATTAAAAAATTGTAAATTGAAAATGTGGGTCCGTTTTTGGCAAAATATACTTTTAAATAACAATTATCTTTATTCTTCGGGGACGGAATATGAAATATCGTCATTCAATCATATCGGTTATAGTAGCCATCTCAATATCAAACATCGGCTGTGTACGAAAACCTCCTAAAATAGAAACACCCAAACCGGTTGTTCAAAGCACTGAAAAAGCAAAACAAGAGCCTTCGTCGGACCAACCTGCTCCTAAAATTGTGTTCGAGAAGACAGTAGTGGATTTCGGCAAAATCTCACCCGGCGAACCAGCATCGGGTCAATTCAATTTCAAGAATGAAGGTACAGGTGAGCTGCAAATCAGCAAAGTCAGTGAATGCTGCGGTATAACAGCTATCTTTGACGAAACCAAAAAATACAAGAGCGGCGAAAGCGGGGTAATTAAGATTGATTTTAAGGGAGCCTCTGTTGTCGGAGAGTTTGTTCGGCATCCGATTGTGCAGAGTAACGACCCTAACACACCGGATTTTTCTCTTACGGTACAAGCCGATATTATGGAGATGGTAACTATACAGCCGGTAAGACTGACGCTGTTTGATACTGAAGATAACGCCGCCTGCCCGAAGCTGACAATTAAAAGCACCGACGAGAAGCCTTTTTCCATCAAGGGATACTATTCGACTGGTAACTGTATTACAATTGACTTCGACAGCTCGGTCAAGGCGACAGAATTTGTGCTTGAGCCCAAGGCAGATATCGAGAAGCTCAAAACTAATCTCACAGGCTACCTTACATTAGAGATGAAACATCCGCAGGGTGATATTACCGCAAGAGTGGATTATAGTGTAATTCCGGAATATTCGCACCAGTCTTTATTCAATAAATTTGACGCAGAACCTCTAAAACCGCTAACACAAACCATCAATGTGAAAAACAATCTTGGCAGAGATTTCGAGATAGAATCTGTTACATCCAAAGAAAAAGCTATAAAGCTAATAAACACAACAAAGAACGAAGTGGGCAAAATCAAAAGCTACACACTCGAACTCGAAATCATACCGCCGGCTCCGACAAAGGAAGACCTGGCTACTACCGGGCAAATCAGCTTCAACGATAAATTATTCATAAACATCAAAGGCGGGCCTTCGCTATTAACTACCTGCAATATATACTATAAAGATTCAAGCATTAAAACCGAGCCAAAATAGCCGAACGGTCAAGCGACTACCAATGACTGATGATTACCACGACATACGGAAAACGACCGACGAATTATGAAGCAATTAGTTACCTTCATCTGCCTGTTGATAGTTGTAACATCAACATCATGTAAATTGTCCAGACAGACGCAGAATGCCGCTCAGCAGTACAACACAGGCACAGACAAAACCGGCGGCATTACCATTTTTTTTACCGGCAATGAACTCGGCGAATTAAAACCCTGCGGCTGTTCGGGCGGACAATTAGGAGGGCTGGAAAGGCGAACGGCAATATTCAACAAAGTCTCAAAAGACAAAAGAATTATAATCGCCACCGGCTCGCTGGTTAAAAACGAAAACCGACAGGACCAAATTAAGTTCGATATTTTATTCCGGGCGTTTAATTTGCTTAGTTATGATATGCTGTGTCTGAGCGAAAAAGACGCTAAAATCATAGAAAACTACTTCGGCTCAACGGAATATTTCGAACCTTCTTTCAAAATCATATCAGCGGCTGGATTTTCAGAGTTGAAAACGCCGGCCAAATTTACTAAAACTCTTTCACAGGCAGATAAAAAAGTAGATATAACCGTCTTAACAGTTGATGTAAATGCCACAACTGTCGGCCAAATCCGCAAGCTTTTATCAGATTCAGCCTTACAGGCCGGCCAGGCCAGAGTAAATATTCTCATTGTCAATCGCAGGGAATCCAACTTTCTCGATGCAATTATGGCTGAATCAGACCTGATTGACTGTGTTGTTGTGCCTTCGACGTCCGATGAGCCGATATTGAGCAGCGAACCAGGCCAAAAACCGCTGGTTTTTTCGGTCGGTAGATTCGGCAGATATATAGCAGCAATTAAAATCAATCCCGCTCAGCGGAAAAGTACCGAACAAACAAATACCTCGCCGGTTATCAGCTTTGAAAGTCAGGCGGTTACCGAGGACCTGCCCCCGGATATGTACCTGGTCAGCCTGTATAAAGACTACCAACAAATTGTCGCTGACAGCAATCTTGTGGAACAATACCCGCGTTTTATTTATCCAGGCGGATTAAAATACATAGGTTCTTCTTCCTGCTCAGGCGAAAAATGTCATGCAGACGCTTTTATGGAATGGCTCAAACAGCCCCATTCACATGCCTTTTTAACCCTCGACGATGTCAATGTTGGTTCATCACGCGACCCCGAGTGCGTTATCTGCCACGTAGTAGGAATGGAATATCAAAGTGGGTTTGTTTCCGTGATGAAAACGCCGTTTTTGATAGATGTCGGCTGTGAAGTCTGCCACGGCCCCGGCTCGGCACACCACGCCGATCCGAACAAAGTCAAGATGCCCATACCAGAGCCGAATGCCGTCTGCATCAAATGCCATACCCCTGAGCATAGCAACGACTATTTTGGGCACGAAAAAGAAAAATTA
>CAZYWY010000172.1:0-5208 GCA_964651605.1 uncultured Pirellulales bacterium
ATCCGTTTGTCGAACAAAGTATGCTCAGCGCAATTATTAATCACAAATGATATTAGTCGACAATTAAAGCCTATGTATGGGGAAAACCAGCTCTTTGATTTTGTCTATGGTGGCATCCAGTGCGGGCAGGACGGCATTACGCTGTGATTCTGTTACAGGGATTCGTCTGTCTCTGAATCCACCAAGCCATTCCGTACTTTCGAGCAAACAGCCGCCCAGTGCGTGAATCGAATACTCGCTGTTGTCATCGCCGCAGAATACACTCCAGGCCAGCGCCCATGCCCGGACGGTATTTTCGATGTTGTATCCGCCCCCGCCGGTGGCAAGGATTGGTTTGTCAAGTTTCAGGATGTGGTTAATAATATCGGCATAGACATTGTTGGTCAGCCGAAGGTTGGCCAGCGGGTCGCCGGCCAGGCCGTCTGCACCCAGCTCAAAGACGATTACATCAGGATTAAAACGGCTCGCCAGAGGCACCACGAGCGACTCGAATGCCTTAAAGTATGCCTGGTCGTAAGTGCCGACCGGGACAGGTATATTTACACAGTAGCCCTTCCCTTCTCCTGTGCCGATTTCTTCCTCGAAGCCGGTGCCGGGAAAAAGCGTTCGGGGGTTCTGGTGTATTGATATTGTCATAACATCCGCCCGGTCGTAAAATCCGTAAGCCACACCATCTCCATGGTGGACATCCACATCGAGATATAAAACTCTTTTACCAGCCTCAGCGAGGATATAGCAGGCCAGAGCCACATCGTTTATGTAGCAGAAACCTGCCGCTTTTTCCGGGCCTGCGTGGTGGAAACCGCCTGAAGGATTAAAGGCTATATCAGCTTTGCCCGACAGGAGCATTTCTGCGCCTACGATGGTTGCACCGGTTGCCAGACTTGCATATTCATACAAACCCTCGAATACAGGGCAATCACTGGTGCCGATTCCCATTCCGAGTGCCTCGACGTCCCACTGTCCCTGAGAAGCAGCCTGCAGAGCGTGCAGATAACGGGCGGTGTGGAATTTTTTCAGCGTCATTCTTGTCGCAGCTATTGGTGCTGCTTCGCCCCGGTCTGGCCCCTGGAGTATACCCATAGAGTTCAGAACTGTCCTCAGTTGTGTCGCCCGTACGGTATTGAAAGGATGGTCGGGTGGATAATGGTACTTTTCAAGCTCGGTTGAATATATAAAAACAGTCTTTTTCACTTTCTGTACCCTAAAAAATCTGCTGCAATTATAAACATTGCTGCGGACCATACCAGAGGGGATATGGAATATTTTCCCCGTTTTGTGAATATTTGTTCGGGGAAATATTTTTCTGTTCGCTCCAAAGGCCAATAAAAATGTTTAAGGGCGTTTTTCCTGTCGCCGCAAAGACAGAAATAAATCGCCATCCAGAAACTCAGGATTGGCCAGGCCCCGGCGTCGGTTAAAGTAACCCACCCGTTTTTCACGCCGCCGCAATAAACATCATTCGGATACCTCATCAAACCGCCGTTGTCTATGGTGTTTTTAGCTATTATTTCAGCGACTGTAGTTAGCATTTTTTCATCAAGGGGATTGAGCAATCCCGCCGGATAAACCAGCCCCAGCAGCGAGGTGTCAGGCTCGTCCGTCGTCCGGTCGATGGGCGATTGAGGATGGTTGATGGACGATGGACGAGAGTACGTTCGCGGGATTTTGTTCGTTTGAGCGCAATACATTTCTGAAAAAATATCCCACATCTGGCTTTCCGTTGCGAGCCATATTTTATTTTTGCCGCACAGCTTAATTGCTGCGCGCAATCCTGCTATGCAGACAGCCAGCGAATATGTATGGTGCCGCTTTTGATTCGGCAGGATACATCTTTCCTCCCACAAGTCGAAATAAGGTTGGACAAAGCGGTTTTTTTCCCAAAATCTGCATAGGCCGTCGGCAGTTAGTCGCACAATTTTTTTATATTTTAACAAGTCGCCAATCCCAAAGTGCTTAATGTGATGAGCGAGCGCAAGCAGCAATATGCCGTTCTGGTCGGGCTGAAACTGCGTTCCAAAATGCGTTATATTCAGATACATTTCTTTTAATTTTCGGGGTACTTTCAGTTCAGCAGGTGATATTAAAGTGCCGTTGCTTGTCCCGTTGGCATTGTAGGCATTATGGAAAATACCGCTTTCGGAGAAACCTTCCGCTCTGTTAAGACACCAGTCGAAAAACTTCTCAGGGATGTCCCTCAGACCCAGAATATCGGCGGCTATGCAGATGTAAGAGGCATCGCGAATCCAGACAAATCTGTAATTTTGTACGCCGGCTGGATAAATAGATTTGCCGGAATCGGCAGCAACGATTGCCCCGTTTTCCAGCGAGCTATCCTTAATAACCTGCCGGCTTGTGCGGAGAAACTCTTTTATCTTCGACTTTTTCATCCCTCAGTGTCCACCTGTTGAGGATGAACCTGTGTCTATTTTAATAAATCGTAAGTTATGTGATATACTTCGCCGTCAAATTCGGTGTTGACCTTATAGCCGGAGTTATGGAAAATCGCCAGCATTGGTTTATTGTTGGGCAGAACTTTTGCATAAAATCGCTTTACTCCGCGACTTTTTGCAATCTGAGTTATGTAATCCAGCAAAAATGTCCCCATACCTTTGCTTTGCCATTCATCCTGCACAAGAAACGCCACCTCCGCCGACTGTGTCTTGGGGTCGAGGAAATACTGTGCGATTGCAACAATTTCCTCATCTGATACACCAGGCACGACACCGACGATTGCGATGTCTTTTTTGTAGTCGATATTGGCCAGTTGCTGCACGTCACTGTGTGGGAAGGCCATCGTCCCGGCCATATAACGTGTTTGTACGGATTTCTCGCTCAGCGAGTAAAGCATCTCCGCCAGTGCCGGCTCATCTGTCGGCTTAATAGGCCTGAAGAATATCTCGGTGCCGTCCCGCAGAGTGTTGTAATGTTCCAGCTCCTGCGGGTAATCCACCTGGTCCGGTGCAAGCTCTATCTGGTCCTGATATATATACTTTTGCGTTTTAGCTGCCTGAAGCAGCTCATTTCTGAATTTGGGATGAGCGATATTGACAAGGGCAAGAGTTCTTTCTCTGATGCTCTTGCCGTGCAGATAAGCTGTGCCATATTCGGTTACGACATAATGCACATCGCCGCGAGTGGTAACCACGCCTGCTCCTTCAGCAAGATGTGAGACTATCCTGCTGACCTGCTCGTTTCTGGCGGTTGAGGGCATAGCAATGATTGCCTTGCCGCCTCTGCTCCTTGCAGCGCCGCGGATGAAATCAACCTGTCCGCCTATGCCGCTGTAGAATCTGTATCCCAGCGAATCGGCACAGACCTGGCCGGTCAGGTCAACCTCAAGACCAACGTTTATCGCAACCATTTTCTCGTGCTGGCTGATTACATTGACATCGTTGACGTACTCGGTGGGATGAAATTCAAAGAAGGGATTATCATTGATATAATCGTAAAGCCGCTGCGAACCCATACAGAAACTTGCAACTACCTTGCCGCGGTCGAATGACTTTTTTGCACAGGTAATCGCTCCACATTCTACCAGGTCGATTATCCAGTCGCTAAACATCTCCGTGTGGATGCCGAGGTCTTTTTTATATACCAGATACTCAACAAGTGCCTGCGGGACACTTCCTATGCCGCATTCGATTGTGCTGCCGTCCTCTACGAGCCTTGCAACGTTTTGGCCGATTCTGCGAAGCATTTCGTCCGGTGTAGGCACCGGTATTTCAATTATTTTTTGGTTTGCCTCAACCAGCACATCAATATTATTAACGTGGATGAAACTTCCGCCGTAAGTCCTGGGCATAAAGTTGTTGACCTGCGCTATGACAAACTTTGCGTTGGCGGCAGCGGATTTGACGATATCAACCGAGACACCGAGGCTGCACAGGCCGTTAACATCGGGCGGCGATACGGTAATTAACGCCACATCTACCGGAATCCGCCCGGTTTCAAACTCTGCGGGTATCTCCGAAAGGAAAATCGGCGTATAGTCTCCTATGCCTCTTTCCAGGGCATCGCGGACATTGTCGGCGATAAAAAAGCTGTTTATCTTGAACTTGTCCCTGTACTTCTCGTCCGTGTATGGCGCTTTTCCCATTGTCAGCAGATGTATGATATGAATGTCTCTTACGCCTGCTGTATGCTCCATCATAGCATCAACAAGATATTGCGGCTGGCCGCAGCCTGTGCCGATAAATACGCTGCTGCCTGATTTAATCAGTTTCATCGCTGATGGGGCGATTTTAATCTTTTCTTTATATTTTTCTTTCCAGTCAAAAGTCTGCATATTATGTTTCCAATGTCATTCTTGCGTCCACTGCTACCGGAGTGCTGCCCTGCCCGCCAACGACATAGGGGTTAATATCCATTTGCTGAATCTGCGGGAACTCCGTAACTAATTGCGAAAGTCTTTGCAGGCCTTCGGCGATTTTATCCAGGTCAACACCTTCCTGGCCTCTTACGCCTTTAAGCAGTTGATATGTCTTTGTGCTGGCCAACATCTGCTTGGCTTCATCTGATGTAAGCGGTGCCAGGTAGAAGGATACATCCTTCAGCACTTCGACCATAATTCCGCCCATACCGAACATCATCAGAGGCCCGAAATGCGGGTCGCGATTCATCCCCAGTATCACTTCCTTACCCGATGTACACATCTCCTGTACAAGCACGCCGAGAATATTGGCCTGTGGAAGTTTCTTTGGTATCCTGTACATCATCAGGTCAAAGGCATCTGTAACTTCCTGCTCCGATTTAATCCCGACCCTGACTCCGCCGCAGTCCGATTTATGCAAAATATCCGGCGACCATATTTTCAAAACAACCGGAAATCCCAGTTGATGGGCGATGCTTGCTGCCTGTTCTGCTGTGGTTGCGATAGAACCTTTCGGAGTAACAAAACCGTACGCTTCCAGGATTTCCTTCGACTCGGTCTCGCCTACCTCGCGAGTTCCCTGTCTGAGGTGTCTTTCGATAATATTTTCGACCTTTCTGCGATTGACAGGAAAGAGTTTCACGATTCTTTTTGGCTTGGAGCACCATCTGAAATAATCCACCAGCACCTTCATCGTGTTGACCGCACTATCGACCGCATCATAAGAGGGTATTTTCCCATTGCGCAGAATCTTAAGCCCTTCAGCAATTTTGGCCGCTCCGAGAAAGCACGCCAGAATAGGTTTCTGTGTTTTTTTGCGGGATATATCCACAATA
>CAZYWY010000173.1:0-5198 GCA_964651605.1 uncultured Pirellulales bacterium
GCTACAAACTCAGCCACATCTGCGGGGCCTTAGCGTATCCGACGAGGTGGCTGAGTTTGTAGCCCGCAAAGTCCACGCCAATATAAGGGAGTTGGAGGGAGCTTTAACGACGATTTATGCCGTAGCGACCACAACCGGACGCCAGATAGATGTTGAGCTGGCGCAGATGGCCTTGGATGGACAAATCAAGGCCGCTGAAAAACATATCAACATAACAGATATAATCAATGTTGTAACCGACCATTTCGGGGTGCGTCTTGGCGATTTACAGAGTAAAAGACGCAGCCAGAGCATCGCCGAGCCTCGCCAGATTTGTATGTATTTGGCCAGGAATTTGACCAGACACAGCCTTGAAGAAATCGGAGGCCACCTGGGTGGTCGAGACCACACGACAGTCATGCACGCCTGTCATAAAATCAACCAGGCCAAGGAATCTGACCCGAAAATGAGCGAATTGCTTGACAACCTCTCAAAAAAAATCGCCCAGCCGGCATAAAATAGAACAGCACTATCAGCATTTACCATAAAATTTTCCTTGTGGTGAAAAGGTCAATAATCGGTTAATATATTTCTGTTCTTTCCGATAATTTGACTAATTTAACGATAAGAGAATTCTGTGTCTGAGAATGGCATAACAAAATCGCCTCGCATAGCGCTGCTTTGCTCACAACAAACTATAGCAGAGTACAGTGTTTTTTTAGGTCATTTGCTGGTTGGTCTGGCTGACCGGTCTGTTTCGACAGCTCTGATATGTCCTCCTCTGGAAGATATAAATTCCGTTATTCTCGGCTCTGCGGAGGTTATTACTTATCCGGTGTTTGAAGTGCCTTTGTTTGGCCGTCTCAACAAAAAACTGCTGATTGAAAAACTGGTCAAATTCAACCCGAACATCCTGCACTGTCTGTGTGAAAGTATGCTGCCGCTTACGAAATATCTGGCTGAGAAACTGAATGTGCCTTATGTTACAGCGGTCAATTCGTTAAATGTACGTAGGATGGGCTTAAGCCTATCATTTTTTAAAGGAATCGGTGGGCTAAAGCCCACCCTACAGAATTGTGCGAGTATTATCGTTCCTGCGAAAACCATCGAGAACAAACTGGCTCAGGCATACCCGCATCTTTCCCAAAAAATTAAACATATCAATATAGGCAGCTTCGCAGAAGAGACTATTAGCTGTTTCAGTGATTTATCCCGGCCGGCAACTATAGTCATCGCACAGCCATTTAATAAATCGGATGATTTTGAAAATTTATTCGGCGCAATCCGTAGCCTGGTGATAGACGACTATGAACTTTTGGTGGTTATCATAGAAGGTGGAAAAGCCGGAACCACTCTCTGGAGGTTGCTGGCTGCACTCGACCTGCTGCGTATTGCTACTATCATACCCAGATGCATACCACGCCGGCCTGTTTTGCGGTCGAGCGATATTTTCATTCATCCCAAACCAATTGATGCCTTTGACCCGATGCTGCTGGAGGCAATGAGTGTCGGCTCTGCTGTCGCTGCCTGCAAAGGAGGAATAGATGATATGATTATCGATAATGAAACAGCGGTTGTTTTTAATCCAGCCGATGAGCTAAGTATAACCGGTGCTTTACAAAAACTGCTTAATGGGCGGGATTTTGCACATAAAATCGCACGCAATGCACAGGATTATGTGAAGAAAAATCACTCTGTCAGCGGAATGATTTCGGAAATTCTTCAAATCTATCGTAAATAACTACCAGATAAATCTGGTGGCACTGCCGGCGTCTGACATCAATTATAAATTACCTTAACATAGTATAGTATATTTTGTTAAAATTATATTCAAGTTTATTGATACATTAAGGACCGATTAACAGAAGTCAAAAGCTATAATGGTTTGCTCAATATCCATCGGAATTGCCGGCTGGTCGTACCCCGATTGGAGCGGGATTGTTTATACAAGTTCAAAAACAGACCATCTCGAATTTGTCAGTCAGTTTGTGGACTGCATTGAAATAAACAACACTTTTTACCGGCCACCATCTGAGCAAACCATAAAGACCTGGCTGGAAAAGACCTCGAAACGCCCTAATTTCTTTTTCACAGCAAAGCTGCACAAGAGCTTTACCCACGAAGGAAAGTTTGACGAGCAAATCGTTAGATATTTTCACAAAGGTTTCGAGCCTTTCCTTGAAGCGGGTAAATTAAGAAAACTGCTCGTCCAATTCCGCTATGATTTTGATGACACCGAACCAAATCGTCAGCATTTATCGAAGATAATAAAAACCTTCTCTGATGTTTTTAATCTGGCAGTAGAGGTTAGACACAAATCGTGGGAAAATCCCGATGCCCTGAAATATCTCGATGAAAAAGGCGTAACCGTCTGCAATCTTGACTATCCCGTTGCCCGCAATTCATTTAATCTGCAAAACTGCACAGTCGGCTCAGGCGGATATTTTCGTATGCACGGCAGAAACGCCGAAAAATGGTTCAACAAAAATGCAGGCAGAGATGAGGTTTATAATTACTATTACAACGCCCAGGAGCTTGCCGGTATAAAAGACAGAATCGATACGCTGGCAAAGGCTTATGACTACCTGGTTGTCATCACAAATAATCATTACAGAGGTGCAGAGCTTGCCAACGCTATTGAGTTAAAATGCCTTATCACCGGCCAGAAGCAGCAAGTCCCCGAAGGTCTATTGCAGGCATATCCGCAACTGGCACAAATTTCCTTAAATCTTATGTAGAATCAATCGGTTTGAAGTCGTTGATTTATATGTGAGCTTAGTTTTATATATGCTTCTTCGCCCTTAGCGAACGCATGGAACGCCGACGAGCAAAACGCGGCTTTCTGCCCGCACTTCTGCTATGGCTCGCATTCGGCATTGATGGGGCTTTTTCTTTGGATTGCGGCTGTAGAGAATCGGACTTCGTGTAGGCAAAGCTATCGCACGTCTCCATCTTAATATCACAGCCTATGAATTGTTCGATTTTGCGAATATACTTCTGCTCATCATAAGATACAAACGTGATGGAATCACCCACAGCACTGGCCCGTCCGGTTCGTCCGATACGATGAATGTAGTCTTCGGCAAATGTAGGTACATCATAGTTGATTACATGTGAGATTCCTTCAATATCGATTCCGCGAGCGGCAATATCCGTCGCAACCATTACCTGATATCGGCCTCTTGCAAAACCATCCATTGCCATCAGACGCTGTCCCTGTGTTCGACCGGAATGTATCGCTACCGAATTAATGCCCGCCGACTTCAGCTTGTGGTTAATCTTGTCCGCTCCATGTTTGGTACGTGAGAATACCAATACGCTAAACATCTGCGGGTTGCTGAGCATGTGTATCAGAAGGTCCATTTTCTGTTCCTTCCGAACCGGATAAAGATATTGTTTAATTGTATCGATTGGATTGCGAGGCCGACCGATTTGGATTATTTGCGGTGAGTTAAGCATATCGGCAGCAAGTAATTTTACCTCCTTCGAGATAGTAGCTGAAAACAGCATTGTCTGACGTTTCTTGGGCAATGTGCCGACAATCCACTTAACTTCGTTGATAAAGCCCATATCCAGCATACGGTCTGCTTCATCAAGAACCAGAAACTCGATATGCGCCAGGCTAATCGTACCTCGGTTAATATGGTCCCTCAGTCGCCCCGGCGTAGCCACAATAATGTCAACACCGTGTTTGAGCCTTTTGAGTTGGCCGGTGATATTTACACCACCGTAAACTGCCAGGGTCTGGATGTCCGTAAATCGACCATAGCCCAGTATTGCTTTTTCAATCTGAATGGCAAGTTCCCGAGTTGGTGCAAGGACCAGTGCCTTTGTTATTCGGTGTTTAGCTGCCGCTGTGTGGATGAGCTTATCTAAAATAGGCAATACAAATGCTGCTGTTTTACCGGTACCAGTCTGTGCACAGCCGATAATGTCTCTGCCCTGGATAGCGGAGGGAATAACCTGGGATTGAATTTCAGTGGGAGCTGCGTAGCCGACGGCGAGAATACCTCGCATCAGCGGGTCTGAAAGACCAAGTTTCAGAAATGTCATTAAATAATCCTAAAAAAAACTATAATAAACTGGTTCGCACATAAAGACTATTCGTAATCTTTGTGCATAAACCTCTCTTTAAAGAGCATAAGTAAAACAAAAACGAAATGACGCAGAAAGTATGTCTTGTCGCGGATTTCGGATGTTAAGGGTAATTCTTGCTTCAAGGCTTTGCTACGCTATCATTACAACTTAATATTTTATTGCAGATATTATATAGCGATTTTCGGTGGAAGCAAGCATAATATTCGCTAACAGCTAAAATAATCCCGGAAGCCCGAAGGTAATGTATCACCCATCATTCCGAAAAAGTTGGTGAAAAATGAATAAAAAATGAACCTTCTACTGACCATTAGAGACTATAAGATATAGTGAATGAATAAAGAAATTACAGATATTGAAGACCAGCTTCTGGTTATGGACGCCCAGGACGGCAGTGCCGATGCTTTGGAAAAGCTCGTAAAACGCTGGCAGGAGCGGCTTTGGAAGTACGCCTATCGACTGACATCCGACAGCCAGGCAGCTTGGGATGTTACTCAGCAGAGTTGGCTCGGCATTATTAAAGGATTAAGAAAATTACACGACCCTGCCAGTTTTAAGCATTGGGCTTACAGAATTACAACCAACAAGGCGGCAAACTGGATCCAGAGAAATAAAAAGGAAAAATATATTACTGTCGATGATATTCGGGATAACGAACAAAATTTGCAGAAAGAAACGGGTATCAGGGAGCTTTTATCAAAACTTGACATAAAAAAACAGACGGTTCTTAACCTGTATTATTTCGAGCAGCTTACAGTTTCGCAAATCAGCTCTGCCCTGAAGATACCGAAAGGAACGGTAAAATCACGACTGGCAAACGCAAGAAAAGAACTGAAAATAATATGGCAAAAAGCAAACAGATAGGAGATTCAAAATGAACGACGAACAAATGAAAAAAATGATGGAAGATACTTACGACAATTCTAAAGAAGACAGTTTTATATCGATGCTTGGTGACTTTTACAACAAAAGGACTCTTTGGGTCGTTATTGTCGTCTGGGTTTGGGGCATTATTTTCGTCATCGGAGCGATTTATTGCGGCATAAAATATTACGAAGTCGAAAGATTCAGGAAACAAAATATGTAAGCAACAATAATCGTATGTTTCTACATGAGCATTGGCC
>CAZYWY010000174.1:0-3699 GCA_964651605.1 uncultured Pirellulales bacterium
TTGGCGAAAAAGAGCAGTTTTTTCTTATCATAAGGCGATGTAGTATTAAATCCGTCAGTCGAACAAAATATGCTCAGCGCAATTATTAATCACAATTGATATTAGAGAGAAGACTGGAACTGTCTCTGGCAGGAAAGGATAGCTTTGGAAAGCCCTGCAGATACTGCGGAAATATTATCCAGCTCTGCTGCTGTGAACCTGCCGGCCCGGCAAAGCAGCATACAGCCGGCCGACGATTCGGCTGTACGCAGCGGTATTGCTGCCATTGAGAGGTTATTCAGGCAGGTCGATTCAGCACATAAACCTGACGCTGATGCTGATATTTCTTCATTCAGCAGTATCCGGTTTGAATCACAGATAGTTTCGAGCAGTTCGGGCTTGAAATAATCCTCAAGCTGTTTCTTTGAAGGTATCTGGGTCTGGTTGCCCTGAAAGAGGTATAGTTCAAACGTCTCGATGTTGCGAATGAAGAAGGTGATATTTGTATCTGTCAGTTCTTTCCTGATAAGCTCGGCTGCTTTGAACAACAACTTTCTAATATCTGTTATTGCAAGGACAGACTCATAAAAATGTGCCGTAAAAAGTGTGGTTCTGAGTCTGCCGAGAAAATTCCGCTGAGCAGATATGAAATCGTTGCACAGTATATCTATTTTTAATGCCTGTTTCTTTCGCTGCCTGTTGAGTGTTTTTACAAGCTGTCGAAGCCTCTTTTTTCTGTTGTCGGTGTACACAATTCCTCGCTTTATCTGCAATAGAACCAGGGGTCAGGGCTGCAAAAACAGAGAAACTACATCCTATAACTTATGCCCTGTATCCTAAACCTAATTTAAATTCGGCTTTATAAAAGGGGGGCTTTAGAACCAATTAAAAATTGTAAATTGCAAATAATAAATAAATTATGTTGACCTTTTGCCTCAATTTGGCTATATGGTCTGTCTTTATATTAGGGTTTAGGGAATAGGGGATAGGGAATAGGAAAAAATATACCCTATATCCTATGCCCTATATTTAATGAACAGAATAAAAATTAAAACGTATTAAAAAAGCTAAAAAAGCCCGGCTTTTATGCCGATATTTAGGGATTAGTTGTAAGTTGTCAGAGGTCAGTTGCCAACTGCGGCGTTTCTGTTCTCTGAAGCCTGAACCCTGAAAGCTGATTTTTGGAGATTTTATGACGGAAGAGCAAAAACAACAGAGCATCCTGACACAGAAAGAGCTAAAACAATTTAAAGAGCTGCTTCTCGAAAAACGTGCCGAGCTGCTTGGCAATGTTTCTTATATGGAAAAAGATGCACTGAGAGAGGAAAGAAGCGACCTGTCAAATATGCCCATTCATATGGCTGATATGGGGACCGACAGCTATGAGCAGGAATTCACCCTCGAGCTGATGGACAGCGAGAGGAAACTTATTACCGAGATAGATGAAGCCCTTGCGCGGATTGAGAACGGCACTTTCGGGATTTGCGAGTTCAACTCCGAGCCGATACCGAGGCCTCGTCTGGAGGCGATTCCCTGGGCAAGATATTGTGTTACCTGTGCCGGTATTATGGAAAAGAAAAACCAGAATAATGAGCGAAACCAGAATCGATATACATTCCCTGGCGAAATGGATGAAGAGGATGATTCAGATGATTTAAAAAAAAGCAATTAGCAGCAGACGCTGAGAATCGACAGATTTAAATTTATCGAAGCCGGGCTTTTATACCCCGGCTTTTTTTATGCGCATTTTTAAATATTTTTATATTAAATCGGCAAGTTGCGTGTTTATATTATTAGAAAGGCCTTTTTTAGCAATCGCTGGAGAATTGTTTGGCAGTGAAAATTTTTGGAATAAATCCTATGAAATTGAGTTTCAAAGACCTCGAAAAGGTTTATCTGAGCCAGAAAAATTCGCTTCTGAAATTCGCTTATGTGCTGGTCGGCAACGTTGAAAACGCAGAGGACATAGTTCAGGACGTCTTCCTGGGCTTTGCACGAACGGCAGGGACAAAGGAGAACCTCGCCAATATTAAGGGGTATCTTATGACGGCAGTGCTGAACAAGGCCAGAAATTACTATCGCGATAGTGAAAAAAATCCAAAGGAGACCCTGGATTGTGCTGATGAAGTTTCATCAAACAACAAAAGACCTGAACAATGGGCGATTTTCAGTGAGCAGCTACAATTGTTAAGCAAGGCGATGAATGAGTTGCCTGCCGACCAGCGGGAGGTCGTTTCGCTGTATATGGATGGCAGCCTGACGTTCAGGCAAATCGCACAGATTCAGGAAGTGACATTAAGCACCGTTCAGGGTCGATTCAGATATGGAATTGAAAAGTTGCAACGGCTCCTCAGAAACGAGGTGACAAGATGAATCAGGCAGAAAAAATAAAAAAAATGTACGAACAGGCCGAACTCGACACACTGGCTGGAAAAGACAAGGCCGTTCTGGAAAAAATGAAAGAAATCTATTTACAGCAAAGCAAGGCTGAAGCAGAAACGGCTGAGCTTTCTATATGGAGAATAATTATGAAAAGTCACATAACAAAATTAGCCACTGCGGCGGTAATAGTAATAGCAGCATTAGTCATTTACCCTCAATTCAGCACCTCTGGTGTGGCCTGGGGGGCTTTGGCTGAAAAAATCGACGCCGTCAAAAGCGTTGTTTATCATTTGACTGTTGATGCTAAAATGCAGGGCTTGACTCCTGAACAAATTTCCACAAAAGTTACTGGAATAGCATATTATTCAGTAGATTATGGGGAACGGTCGGAACAATATATGAATGACAAGCTCGCTATAGTAATGTATGCGAATCCGTCAGAAAATTTATATCTTACGGTAATGCCGGAAAATAAGAAATATATAAAAGTTACCAACAAATCACAGGAAGAAATAAAACAAATTGCAGATAAGGATGACCCCCGTGTGTGGGTCAAACGTATGATGTCTGCGGAGTATAAAAAGCTCGGCCGGAAAACAATCAGCGGAATTAATGTAGAAGGAATTGAATCTACAGACCCAAGAGTAATGGGTGGTATGTTTGAAAAGGCAACAGTTCGATTATGGGTAGAAATAGGCACTGATTATCCTGTGCGTATCGAAATTGATGGCACTGCCTCAGGCGGACAAACACAAATGAGTATGGTTATGGATAATTTTCAATGGAATGTTGACTTGGACCCGGCCTTGTTTGTTCCTGATATACCTGCCGATTATACAAGCCAGGAAATGACTATACCATCCGAGGCGAGCGAAGGTGAAGCGATTAAAGGACTTCAGTTTTTTGCCGGGCTGACCGGAGGCCGATATCCCAGTAATTTATCAATGGTGACGTTAATGAAAGAAGCACCTGAAGCCCTTTTAGAAAAATATGGTCAAGAAATAAAAACAAAGCAAGAAGAATATACAAATGAATACACATCAGCAATAATGAGTACCTTTTCTGCCTCTGCTTTTTATGCCCAGTTGAATGCGGCGTCCAAAGATGTAGCGTATTATGGCGATAAAGTGACGGCTGACAGTCCCGAATTGGTTCTTATGCGATGGAAGGTTGAGGACGGAGTTTATCGTGTAATTTTTGGTGATTTAAGTGCCGGAGCTTTTACCTCGCAAGAGTTGGCAGAGCTTGAAGCGGCACTGCCGGAATAAATTGGAAATTTTATAAATCTTCTGAATAAGGCCGGGCTTTATTTAGCTTGGCCTTTTTTATGCGCAAAAA
>CAZYWY010000174.1:3799-5180 GCA_964651605.1 uncultured Pirellulales bacterium
CTTTCTGCAGGCGGTGCTGTGGAAGCTGACCGGCGATGAGGAACTTTTCGCAGAGGCGATGCAGTACGCCCTGATGGGAATCTGGCAGAATATCGAGAAACTAAAAGGCCAATTTCATAGGATCAAGATTTTCAGGATAGTAACCGAGAAGCTCCGTTTTTTTTTATTGGTGGATAAATTTTTTTGCATTTCCTGAGCCAGTTATTCGTCTATATTATAGTTGAAGACTTCAAGGAGCTCCGATTGGAAGAAAAACTGAACGAAAACTCGGTTCGCACACTGCGGCAGGGCGACAAGGCGGCGTATGCAGACCTTATAAAAACACATTACAGAAGTGTCTTTGCCCTGTCTTTGGGTATGCTCTGTAATGTGCAAGACGCCGAAGATGCCACTCAGGAGGCTATTTTAAGAGGCCTGCAGAATATTAACAAACTGCCGTTTGATGTGAATATCGAGGCGTGGCTTTTACAGATTGCCAAAAATTTTTGCATCGATATTCTCCGTCGTAAAAGCAAAATAAAAGCTATTGTTGTTGAGCCGTCGGACGGCTCGAAGGTTGTGTCAAATGAAAATCACAATTTGCAGCGGGCGCTCGGCAGACTGCCTCAGGAGCTTCGATTGCCACTTATTATGTATTATTTCCAGCAGAAGAATGCGAAAAATATCGCAGAGAAATTAAATATTTCGCACTCCGGTGCCTGCAAGCGAATCAGGGACGCCCGAAAAATGCTGCATGAAATTCTGACCGAAAGGGTCAAAAATGAATAAAGAATGCCAAAAATATATAGATATGCTCGTTGATTATGCCTCGGGACTCCTACCTGTTGTCCAGGCCGATACTTTAAAACAGCATATATCCGGTTGCCCCGCCTGCCGGGAATATTTACATTCGCTGGAAGCAGAGGAGAAATCACTTGCTGGCCTGTTTGCAGAGATTGACAAGACTATGCAAAGCCGTCAGGAGAAAACGCTGCGGGCAATAACGGATTACGAACCATCCAAACAGAAAAATATTTCAAGGTGGAAACCGGTCGTAAAATACGCTGCTGCGGCTGTGTTGATTCTTGCTGTATCGCTGTTTTGCTTTTGGCCCAGTCCTGAGCGAAAAATTAAAATTCCGCCGGAATTGGCTATTCCACCGGAGTTGGCAGCTCTTACGCCGGAGCAATTACTACAATTATATTACAACCCGTCAGCAACCGCTTATGATGTGAATATCGTCCGGGCTGCTTTGCAGCAATCGCTAAAAAGAACTCCTTCTAAAAAAGTAATTGAGATAGCGAAAAATTTCGCCGATGGCGGCTCAGGTTTATTGAGTGGCGAGACAGTGGGTGGTGGTCGCGGTATGTCAGCCAGCGCCGGCAAAGCTTTTACATCGTAT
>CAZYWY010000175.1:0-5173 GCA_964651605.1 uncultured Pirellulales bacterium
GCTATTAGACTCTGGTCATATTCGACACCATTTTGAAAGACATAATTACTATTGAGCGTCCAGTTAGTATCGAGAAACACTTGTCCGCTTAGTCCAGCTTTATGTGCCGCCGGCGGAAACGACCGTGTGCTTTGATTCATCTGGTCTGTCTCCAATCCATTATACGCATACCAGGCCGTCAGTTTGCCTTTAGAGTGATGGTAAGTCAGCGAAAACTCTCCTCCATAAGCATTGGCTCCATCTATATTCTTAAAAGTACCGTAGAGCATAGGAGGCGGAGGAGGGTCGGGGGTTAGTACAAGGCCAAACAATCGCTCAAAACGCTGATAATAGCCATCCACGTCCAGTTGCAGATTGTTAGATAATTTGCCTCTGTATCCTGCTTCCAGTGAATAGGTTTCTTCGTTACGTACATCTGGTGTCGGAATGAACATAGTAATGTCGCCGGGGGTTGTAGCATTAAGGTTACGAAGTATCAGACAAGGCGAGCGAAACGCACGGGCAAAACCTGCTCGCAAGATATGATTCTGTTTTTCATCCAGCGCATACAAAGCCGTCAATCGGGTTGACCAGTCCGTTGTGGTTTCACTGTAATGGTCCACACGTCCCTGCCCTTCCAGTGTCAGTCTATCAGTTACAGACCAACTGTCCATAAGAAAAATACCGCTCCAGTACTCATCGTCATCACCGAGAATATTTTCGTTGATAAGGGAGTAATTATCGGTTTGTATCCTGTTCCAGCGAACATTGCCGCCGGCAGATATTGTATGATTATCAGCGAGCTTGAAATTTATTTGCCCTTCAAGGTCATTTTGCAGGTACTCCATATGGTCGGTGATTACTCTGCAGTGAGTGTCCCAGTAATTTCCAAACCACTGGATATAGCCGCTGGTATCTGTATCAAACTGGCTGTCCAGTCTGGTGAACAATTGTGTGTATTCAGTCAGAATATCTCGTCTTGGGAAAACTCCCATAAATTCATAATCTCCTTCCTGTCCGGACGAATGTGCCACACCAAAGCTCCAGCGGCTCTGGTCGTCCACGCGGTACTCGGCCTGGGTATTGAATTTCCAGAATCGTCCCCAGTCTCTTGTGCTAAAACTGTCAAAGCCTGTTACCGAGTAGTCGGATAGATGATACTTCCCTGCTCCCGCAGCATCGGAGTCTTCAACATCCTCATAACCAGCCGAAGCCTTCAAACTCCATTGGCCTTGTTTGTATCCATATAGCAGATTGGTATAAGTGTCTCCAAATTCAGTGACCGTTGTGGAAGCCAGTCCGCCCAAACATTGGTCGGGTTTTTTTGTGATGATGTTGATTGCGCCGGTAAAGGCATTGGCGCCCCAGGCTGCCCCGACAGGGCCGCGAACCACTTCGATACGCTCAATATCTTCTATCAGAATCGGTAGCTGTTCCCAGTACGTTGTTCCATGGATAGGGTCCGTCACGGGTCGTCCGTCAATCAGGACCAGGGTACGGTCTGAATACAAACCAAATAATCCCCGGACACCAACAGCGTACCGCTGACGGTCTATTCTCCGTACATCTACTCCTATGGCAAACTGCAATATCTCCGGAATGGTGGTCATACCACTGTTGTGGATATCTTCGGCTGTGATGATACTGATGGGAACGGATGCTTTTGTGATTTTCTGTTCTTGCCTCGATGCCGAAACAACAGTCGGAATCTCCATCAGCTCTTCAAGAGACATCTCAAAAAAGTCCACTGGCTGGTTTGTGTCCTGCTGTTTTGCTATGGCCTGCGAAGTGAAGGCAAGCAGGCTTAATAAAATCAAAATAAGCCCAATACGATGTATGGCAAAGTATTTTTTAGCAGGAATTATATTACAATTATTCAGTCTGTTCATAATACAAATCCCCCAAATTTTGTTTGTATATATATCTTATATCGGCGATTATCGGCGATTTTACTATGCTGCTTAACTTTATTTGGAAAACCTGATACTTTGTCGTATAAGGCTGACCAACACGGTTAAATACAAGAATTGTCGTTTGAAAAAAAGGGATTTTTATTTGAAGTTATGGCTTATATCGAATAGAGTTAAAGAGAGATTTAGCTAAGAACGTCCTATATTATGGTAAGTAAAGGTTTAGTTTTAGATGGTCAAAACCCAGCAAATACGGATTCAAACAAAAGGAAACTGCGAAGTTGTAAATATCACCGAGCCGGTTCAATCGGCTGCAGCCGGTTCGGGTATAAATGATGGCGTTGTATCTTTGTTCGTTGTCGGTTCGACTGCCGGTCTGACAACGACCGAATACGAGCCGGGACTGGTCAATCACGATATAGCAGCGTTATTTGAGAAAATTGCACCGGCCGGTGCAGGATATAGACACGAGCAGACATGGAATGATGACAATGGTCATTCGCATTTAAGGGCATCACTGCTGGGGCCTTCGTTGAATGTGCCTATAATCAGCGGTGAACTATCTCTTGGTACGTGGCAGCAGATAGTTCTGGTGGATTTTGACACCAGGCCGAGAACAAGAACGGTTATTTGCCAGTTTATAGGCCAGTAGATGCACGACTCTGATACAGGTAAAAATGCTGTAAATAATTGATTAAACTTGACGATATATAATTATAGTCTTAGTATAAGTGCCGAATTGGTAATCATTTCTCTAATACTTAAAATATGAATATATATGAGGGATATAGAGGGATGTATATAAGAAACCAAATAAAGTATATTATCGCAGTAATTCTTGGGTGTATTGTCCTATCCGGTTGTAATTCCCCGAAAAAGAAGGAAACCACAACAGGTTTGGGTGATACGATAGGTTCGCTTGTTGAGGTAGTTCTTCCTGAATCGATTTCTCTTGAGGGTTACGGCCTGGTCGGCAACCTGCGGCGCACAGGTTCAAGCCAATGTCCTCCTGCGATTAGAAACTATCTTACGCAATATATTATGTCGCAGAAATCTGGCCAGACGACAACAAATGTTGATAGTCTTATAAACGGTCTTGACACGGCTGTTGTGCAGGTGGAGGCTGTTATGCCCATAGCATCCGCAACAAGCAATTACTTTGATGTAAAAGTAACCGCACTATCCGGCACACAGACCAGCTCGCTGGATTTCGGCTGGCTTTATCGTACCGAGCTTCAGATGAAAGGTACTTTTGGCCTTAAAACAGAAATATTCGCTGATGCAGAAGGGCCTGTCTTTGTTGATAAGATAAATCCGTCCGGTATTGATAAAAGGAGCGGGTATATCCTGGCGGGAGGAAAAAATCTCGTAAGTTATAAAATCATTTTGGTACTTAAGAAGACAGATGTCATAAATGCCTACCTTATACGCAACCGTTTGAACACCCGTTTCGGCAGGAATGTTGCAAAAGCATTGTCGGATAACCGAATCGAAGTAACTATACCTGAGAAGTACGAATACTACAGGCAGAAATTTATTTCACTGATAAGAGCGATTTATCTTACTGAAACGCCTGGGATTAACGCCAAAAGGTCACAATTTTACAGCAAACAGTTCGTAGAATCACAAAACAAACAGGACTGTGAAACGGCACTGGAGGCTATCGGCATTGAAAGTCTTGCGGAGCTTTCTGTTTTGCTTAATTCCAATGACCAGGAGGTTAGCTTCAGGGCTGCAAGATGTATGCTTAATCTTAACAACGATGCAGGTCTGCAGGCGCTTAAGCAGATAGCTTGGGACGACAAATCGCAATACAGAGTTGAGGCAATTGAAGCGATAGCTTTTGGGGCGTCAAAAAGTGAAACAATCGCTATTTCGCAGAGGCTGCTGCGTGACAATAATTTTGATGTAAAACTGGCCGCTTATGAGCAGTTGCGCAAGCTGGATGATGTAAGTATATCCAGAAAACTTATATCGGAGAGTTTCTACCTTGAGCAAATAGTACAACCCGGCCCGAAGATAATTTATGTCTCCCGCAGCGGTCAGCCTAAAATTGTCTTATTCGGCGCCCCGATATATTGCAAAAGCGGAGATATTTTCATAGAATCTGCAGACGGGGAGTTAACAATAAACGCCCAGGCAGACCAGAATTATCTTTTAATAATCAGAAAGAATCCCAAGCGGGTCGATTCTGTTCCACGTCTAACAAGCACCTTAATACTTAGTGATGTTATCCAAACCCTTTGTATGGAGCCTCTTGCTAAAGACCAGCAGGGGACAGGCGGACTTGGTGTTCCTTATGCTGATACAATAGCTCTTCTGAAGCAGATGTGCGATAAAGGTGTCATTGAGGCAAAATTTATTGCAGGTCCGCTGCCAAAAATTGACTTAAATGTCAAGAAATAACAAATCTCCGGCCGATAACATTATTGCGTGTTTGATTGGAAATTTCTTAAAGAGGTTTTGTTTAAATTTTTTACCGGACCTTAATATCAGGATGAATAATGCGACTTGAAAAAATTGTTTTGAACGGATTTAAGAGTTTTGCTGATGCTACGGAATTTGTTTTTGAGTCTCCTGTTACAGCTATCGTAGGGCCTAACGGGTGCGGTAAAAGTAACGTTGTTGATGCGGTCAAATGGGTGCTTGGAGAGCAGTCTGTCAAAAGCCTGCGAAGCGGGCAAATGGCAGATGTAATATTTGGCGGCAGCAGTACCCGCAAACCTCTTGGAGCAGCAGAGGTAAGTCTGTTTCTTTCAAATCCGCAGGGTATAGCGAGCAGACAACTGCCGGTCGATACGGAAATGGTACAAATTACGCGCAAGATATTTAAAAGCAGTGAAAGTGAATATCGAATAAATAACAAGCCCTGCCGGTTGAAAGATATTCGTGAATTATTTATGGATACCGGCGTAGGCACAAGGGCGTATTCAATTCTTGAACAGGGCCAGGTTGACCATCTGGTCAGCGCCTCAACAACCGAGCGGAGAAGTATTTTTGAGGAGGCTGCCGGCATCAGCAAATACAAGGCTCATAAAAAAGAAGCAATGCGAAAGCTCGAGCATACGGAACAAAATCTCCTGCGTCTGGCGGATATTCTGGCTGAGATAACAAAGCAACTTCGCAGCGTCAAGCTGCAGGCCGGCAAAGCCCGCAGTTATTTGCAGTATTCCCAGAGACTTAAAGACCTGCAGGTCAATTTTTCCCTTGTGGAATATGACAGGCATTATACGCTTGCAAAGGAGAAAGAAACCGCCCTGTCGCAGCAGGAGCAGCAGGCTGAC
>CAZYWY010000176.1:0-2715 GCA_964651605.1 uncultured Pirellulales bacterium
GCTAAGTCCGCAGAATTTGTAGATTTGTCCCATCCACTCGGCGTCACGTCTGGCTAAATAATCATTGACTGTGATAACGTGACAGCCCCGGCCTCGCCAGCCGGCCAGCGTTACATACATTGTGGAAGTAAGAGTCTTGCCCTCTCCGGTTGCCATTTCTGCGATGCAGCCGTCTTCGAGTGCGAGGGCGCCTGCAAGCTGCACGGGAAAAGGCCTCTCGCCGATTTTACGGACGGCAACCTCCCGGACCAGAGCAAAGGCCTGTTCCAAATGGATAGATTCATCGCGCCGGCAGCGAAAAATCTCCCGCAGCTCGTCGGCTTTCTGGCGCAGCTTCGAGTCGGTCAATTCCGCAAAGTGTTTTTCCAGCAGCAGGATTTTTTCTGCTCTGCGTGCGTATGTTTTATAGCGGGGTACAAGCCTGCCGAGTATTCCCATGCCGGCGTCCCAGACCGCATCGAGACCGGCGGGCAGCTTTTCGCTGCTGCTGCTCTGCTCGAGCATCTGCCAGATTGTGCCTGGTTCTGCTCTCATAGTTCAGATATAAAATCTCCGCTGAAACAACTGTCTGAAGAACCGCCACCACTGTTGCGCAAGAGGTCTGGACGGTATCTGAATCCGGGCCAATACGCGCTGTCCGCAAAGCAGCCGTGCGGTGCTGTCACTTTCGGGCCTGATTCTGATTTCAAAGAAATTCTCCAGTGCCTTGACACCCTCCTTATCCTGCGTAGCAACCAGGCCGCCAACCGCATAGCCAAGCGCCTGCGAGGGCAAAACCACCTGACCGGCGGGGTAAATCTGCTCGATGCGACCTTTCAACATAACGTCAGGCCGGCCCCTGACACGAATCTCAAGCTGCTCGAAAGCCTGCTGGAGAATCCTCGCCACATCCTGACCGACAGTAGCCCTGACAAGCATATCGTCCAGATTTGCGACGATGCCTATTGTCCGGCCTTTTTCCAGATATGCCCCTTTTGTCTTTTCAATCTCAGGCGAAATCCATACGCCCCGCATCAACGCAACGACATTAAGTTTCGACAGCTCATCATCGACTCTGTCCAACTGCTGTTTCAGTGCGGAAATCTGCTCATCAATAATCTGCGCCGCAGCCTCTTCGTCTGTCTGGGCAAGGCGTCGTCTTGCCTGCAAAGCATCAAGCCGGGCAAGCAGAGACTTTTTCTGAGAATCCATCTCGGGATTTTTACTTTTTACAAGCACCGGCTCAAGCGAGTTGACGTACTGACCCGACGGCAGGAAATCCTCAACAAAACCGCTGCTTTCGGCATATACCACCCTCATATCACGAGGCTCTGCGAACCCTTCCACCATGCAATAGTCAGGTGCCGGAATGATACCGACGCCGGCGACTATTACAGCCAGGCCTGCTAAAGTTGTTGCGGCTGCTCTGGAGCGGGTTTTATATAACTGGTTGCTCGTGGCCAGATAGCCGACAAATTTACCCAGAGGAACAATAACCCAGGCAAGAACCGCTGAAGCTGCAAAAATCGGTACGAGTATGACTAATTCAGCAGGCAGTCTGTTGTTGAGAAAAAACAGAACTCTCACACATATAAAAATGCGATATGCCGTCGAGGCCGGCCCATATAGCATAAACCAGAACTTCTCGCCCGTGCTGTTTGCGGGATTCTGCTCGGACTTCATCGCCCAGATGTACTTTTTGACAAGATAGTAAAGATAATTTCTTGAGCGCTGGCCGAGATTTGGAATCTCCAGCAGGTCGGAAAGGACATAGTAGCCGTCAAATCTCAGCAGCGGGTTAGCATTAAATACAATTGTGGACAGACTTGCTATAAAAATAATGTTGTATGCCAGCGAATGTAAAGTTCCGGCAGAGGTGTTGGCCCAGATGATTGCGGCAACAGCAGCGCAGGCAAGCTCGACCATAATGCCGACCAGCCCGACCACAACCCTGTGCCATTTTTTGCGAAATGCCCATGCGCTGGAGGCATCAACAAAGGGGAGCGGAACAAAAACCAGGAACATAACACCCATAACGTGGACCTGGCCGCCGCTGCCGGCTTTCCTGCCAAACCGCTTGCAGGCAAAGGCATGACCGAATTCGTGAAAAATCTTGATTAACAATACACTGCAGTACAGCAGCAGAAAATTACTCGGCGCAAGGATGTTCGAGCCGAGGGCAACCAGTTCCCCTATATTGCCTGCAACAAAATATAAACCGGCTGATATGAGGAGCAGCCAGACGAGAAAACCAAACCATCCGAAGAGCCAGCCGAATATGCTCACCCACTTATCGAGAAACCAGTCCGGGTCAAAAATAGGAATCCTGACAAACAATAAGTTGGAAAAGAAACCGCGTACTTGTCGCCTGATGCGACTATGGTAACGGTTAAAAAGGCTCTGTGCGTCGGCAGGCAGCTCGGCATACAAGAGATTTGAATTATAGAGTTGGCCCAGCAGGCCGATTACCTCGCCCTGTGTCGGTGCCGAATCCGCATACAGTTCGTTGCATTTATTCCAGACATCGGCGACTGTGCGCCTGCCGTCAAGCAGCCCCACAAACCTGTAAGCATCAACGCTGATGCGGGAGAATTCGTTATTGGAGGGATTCTCCAGGACGTACCACATCTGCCCCCGAAAATGCTGTCGATAGATTTGGACAGAGGACAGCAGTCTGGGCTTAAGAGCTGCGATGCGATACCAGGATTCATGAAAACTCGGACGTTCGACAGACAT
>CAZYWY010000176.1:2815-5166 GCA_964651605.1 uncultured Pirellulales bacterium
TTATACCCACAATTTCATTCTCACCCAGTTGACGATTTTTCGCGACCAGAGCCAGACATAGTGACGCCTGCCGACCGATACTTTGGCTACTCCCTCCATACCCGGCCGCATCCATGACTGGGTTTCAAGCAACTGGACGCGAACCTTGAAAACATTCCGCTGGTTCACTACCTCGGCTACAGGATTTATCCGCTCCACAATGAACGGTATTCGCTGACTCGGATACGACGCCGCTGCCAAAAACCCCTTCTGACCTTCATTGATATCATAAATCTGCTCTTCCGGCACCAGCAGTTGTGCCCGCAGCGACTGAAGCGGACAAACCTCGAAAAGTACCTCGCCGGTTTTTACCGGTGCGCCTATTTTGCGTTTCAAATCGCCCTGAACAATCACGCCGCTAATCGGCGAGATAAGCTCGGCTCGGCTGATTTGGTATTCGAGCAGTTCAATCTGAGCCTGCACTTTCCTGGCCTGGGCCTCGGCAATCTGCTGCTTGGCTGTTTGGCCGTCACGCATTGCAGCGGATGCCTCCTTTTCATAACCAGCCTTTTCTGCTTTTGCCTCCGCAAGTCTCAGTCGCACCTCGGCTGTATCGAGTCTGCCAAGCGCAGTTTTTTGAGCTTCGACCTGTTTGCCGATTTCGACGTCGATACGCTCGATATATCCGTCAAAAGGTGCAGGAATTACCTGCTGGATAGTTGCCTCCAGTACGAACGGCGCTTCGGAACGAAACTGCCCTTTGCCGAAAATCAGAAAAATGAGCGCACAAAAACATAATATTGCCGTCAATTTCATCCAGGCATGTTGCGGGCCAACTAATTTGCCGAGAAAATTGCGACTTCTCGCAGCGACTATTGCGCCGAGCCAGCGGTCATTTTCATAAAGGTCACACAGCCTGGCGGTGCAAAGCTCGCAGGTCAGGCGAAGCGTCTCGATTTGGGCGGGGCTGAAAATATTTTCAACCGGCCGCTCCAGCGTTGCAACAGCGACAACCTCGCCATTCTGCCGTGAGGCATCCCCAGGGGACCGCCTCAGAGGCAGGCTCAATACCGCCTGGCAGCCATATTCTTTGGACAGCCTTTCTGCAGCCCGGCTGATGTATGAGCTGTTCTGCGGGGCAGGGGCAAGGACTTCAATATCCTGGTCCAGAGACTCTTCCATCGCAGATTCGATGAGCTGGACAATTTTCATTTTCCGGCTGAAACCTTCTGTGTGGCTGACCGCCGCAAGCTGAACATACCGCCCCTTGAGAAAACCCAGACTGACCCGCTCGCACTGCCACTGGGCAGCGGCTTCATTACAAAATGCAATAGCCGCTCCGGCAAATTTTCTCTGCCGGTTGACAGCCGAGAGAACCTGCATCGCCTGCATTAAGCTCGTTGTTCGTTGCTCGTCGCTCGTTGCTTGAGTCGCAGGTGACGGGACACCGGCTGCAAGTGTTGTTTCCTGGCCGCTCAGTTTTTCCTGTGATAGTTCCATATTGAGTTTATTAGTTTAACAGCAGATGCGTAAATGAGCAGAACAATAGATGAATAAATGATTTTGACTCATTAACTCATAAACTCATTCACCCATCAACTCTTCTACAATATTATAGTAGCAGATTCCACCGCCTTGTGCAATGAAATCCAAATACATAAGATAGAATACAGCATTAAGCGTTGATGAGTTATTCATTTACTCTTTCTTTGCGCCGTATTTGACTAAAAGCTCGATGATTTCAGGCTCTCCCTCGGCCAGTGTTAATGCAGTTCTATTATATCTGTCCTTAATGTTCGGGTCGGCTCCTTTTTCGAGGAGTGCCTGTATTATTGCTTTATATGTATCTTTGTATTCGGGGTGATCCAGAGGATACTGCTTAAACCAGCCCCATGCAATAGCATTATGAAGAGGGGTGTATTGCTGCTTATTACGAATATTTACATCGGCTCCGTTAGCCAGAAGAAGTTCTACAACTTCAAGACGGCCTTTCATTGTTGCTGGCGATATTCTGCTCATCAACAAGGGACCATATAGAGGTGTATTATTAGAATCATCACGAGCATTAACATTGGCACCATGAGCTAACAATACTTCAACTGCTTCTTTATTCCCGCCTAATGCAGCCCTAAATAAAGGTGTCCCGCCTTCTTTTGTCTTCACATCTACTTCAGCACCTTTACCAATCAGAAACTCAATTATCTCCTTGTTCCCACACATTGATGCCAAGTATATAGGAGTGGTTAAATAATTATCCTTTGCATTTATATCTATCCCTTGTGATAAAAAATACTCAACCATAGCTTTACGCTGTTCTTCGAATTGTTGGGAAAGCGGAAGACCTTCGACTGCTGAATGAAGTGGAGTATAAC
>CAZYWY010000177.1:0-5127 GCA_964651605.1 uncultured Pirellulales bacterium
ATTGCCTTTCACCTGAAAAAGACCGCAGTAGTGAACCAGAATCTGATACCGCTGTTTTATGCAGCAGCGATGTTCGTGGACGCAGGGGCAGCTTTGGTTTTCGGTCGGCTCTTTGACAGAATCGGACTTTTTGTAATTATGGTCGGCGTGACATTTTCATTGCTGTTTGCCCCGCTGGTTTTTTTGGGCAACTGGCTCTTTGCCCTGGCGGGTATGATTTTGTGGGGAATCGGGATGGGGATGCAGGAGTCGGTTATGCGGGCAGCCATCGCGAATATGGTCGCCGTCGAAAAACGCGGCTCTGCCTACGGCATCTTTAATATGGGTTACGGCTTTTTCTGGTTCATCGGCAGCGCCATTATGGGCATATTGTATGATATTTCTGTCTATTATTTGGTGATTTTCTCCGTCGCCGTGCAGGCGGTTTCAATCTTCTTCCTTTACCGTGCAAAGAAAATAGAAGCAATGGTTTAACCAGGTCAGAATAAAACTATTGACTGTTTCATATATTTGATATAAAATTTTAAACGTGGAAACAGAAAGACTGAAATGCAGGATATGTGGGAAAGAAAAATGTAAATGATAATTGCAGGAATAATATGGCTGCAAATAATCGTAGAGAAACTTGCGCAGAAACATCATATCACGAAGAATGAAGTAGAACAGGTATTTGTCAACAATCTGCAATATCGATTTCTGGAACAGGGACGAATTGAGGGTGAAAATGTATTTGCAGCGTATGGTCGTACCGAGGCGGGTCGATATGTGACTGTTATTTTCATCTTTAAAATTGGTAATCTTGCACTGATTATAAGCGCACGTGATATGGATAAAAAGGAGCGGAAACAATATGGTAAGAAAAAACGAACGCATTCCTAAAAATATGACTATTGAACAAGCCTGTGAATTCTGGGATTCTCATAGTGTTGCTGACTATCCCTCGCATATAGTGCAATTTGAATATAGGCCGCAGGAGAACATCACTTTTGTAGCTATTGCAAATGATTTGCTGCGCCAATTGGAAAAACAGGCAAAAAAGCAGGGGGCATCCATAGAAACTTTAATCAATCTGTGGATTAAAGAAAAACTTACAGCTTGATTCCCTGTGCCTATTTGCAAAATTATATAAGTGAGCCGGTGAGTTCCTTAATGGTTGAGATGTTCTTTCGGGTGCAATATTTTTTGATGCCCTCGATAATTCTTACAGCGCAATCCGGCTCGATAAAATTGGCCGTGCCGATGCCAATCGCCGTCGCACCTGCGATGATAAATTCAATCGCATCCGAAGCAGTCCTGATACCGCCAATACCAAGAATCGGAATGCCTCTGGCTTTTGTCACTTCGTTATAGACCTTATTGACTAAATAAACCGCTATCGGTTTTATAGCTGGGCCTGACAAGCCGCCCGTCCTGTTAGCCAATACCGGCCTGCGAGTTTCGATGTCGATTACCATCGCAGTGAAGGTGTTGACTAAGCTCAGCGCATCTGCGCCGGCCTGGACCGCTGCTTGAGCTATAACGCTTATATCCGTTACAGTTGGTGACAGTTTAACCATCAGGATTTTCTGGCCGGCAGCCTTTTTAACTGCCGATGTTATTTCCGCTACAAGTTGCGGGTCTTTGCCGAATGTTATTCCGCCTTTGGCGACATTGGGACAGCTGATGTTCAGCTCGAACCCGGAGATAGCCTTTTGTGATGACAAACGCTCAGCCACTGCCACATACTCCTCGATTGTCTCGCCTGCGATATTGACAAAAACCGGCACGGTGAGTTTTTCGAGCAAAGGGATTTTTTCCTCGATAAATTTGTCCACCCCGATATTGGCAAGCCCGATGGCGTTGAGCATCCCGGAATCGGTCTCGACGATTCGGGGCGTTGGGTTGCCCTTGCGAGGGGATAGTGTGATGCTTTTTGTGATAAATCCACCCAGCCGGTTTATATCCATAAAATCAGCCATTTCGTCGGCGTAACCGCACGTGCCGGAGACGGTAAAGACCGGATTCGCCAGCTTCAACCCTGCAAAATCTACCGAAATATCATTTTGGTTCATTCTTTTTTAATATATTTCCGATCTATGTGGTTTAATATTGAGTTATTCACATTAAATATTTATCAATCATAGCAAATTTTTATAAATATTTTTGAACAAACTTATTTTTGACGATATAATATAAGTGGCGACTAGAGTTTGGTCGTTCCTATAAGCGACCCTCTCATTGCGAGCTAGTCGTCCCTTTTTTTGCGCTAAGGCCATTGCTGTATTGAAAAATCAGTTCCCTGTTTTATTTCCTCCCACAGTTTTTTACCTTCCTTCTCATGCCATTTTTCAGACCCTACAGACATTTTCTCGAAACGATTGGCAAGGTAAACAACAATATCTGCTATTTGTAAGAATCTGCTGTGGTGAGAATGTGTAAAATAAATTGTATCTATCAATCGTCCAAGAGGTCGTCCACGATACATCGGAGTCTTACCCGTAAGCTTGAATTGGGAAAAATCAAGTACTGCTTTTGTAATTTCATCCTTCTCGTAATCACCGAATACTACACCCACATCGCACATCCCCTCCAGAAAATCACAAAACCTTTCGAGTATCAACATCAAACCCAACTGATATTCCGGCTGTGGATATTGGTATTTACTTCTATGAGCATTGACATCAATACAGATCATTCGAATTGGTATCTTATGTGTTATCAAAAACTTGCCTATATTTTTTAACAAATTTAACCGCTCGTCTAATTTGCGCCGCTTAAAAGTTCCTTTTCCATGCCATAGGTAAAGTCCATGTATTTCTGTCTCTTTTGTAAGGACACTTGTGCTAAAGAAGTTATATTGTATCTGACTGATAGTGTGTTCTAATTCGATTATTTTTTTGCTTTCTACAAGTATTCCTCCTATATAAAAATAAGGATCTTCTTTTGAGTATTTGTTTTCATCAAAGTAAGCTAAATACATTGATAGTCCCTAACAAAATATACTATAATGAAACTTGTTTTTCTTTCAGTTTTTTTATTGCGAATTTGGCGACGTTGTCGTGGTCGAAGGCTAAATCCTCCGGCAGCGCATCTATATCGAACCATCTCGCCTCGGCAGCATCATCGCCGCCTTTTACCTGCGACTGGTTTTCATCCACAATGCCCCAAAAAACGATTGTGATTTGTCTGCCGCGCGGGTCGCGCCCGACCTTGCCAAATGTGTGGAGCTGCTCAAGTTCCACACCGGTTAGATTGGTCTCCTCAGTCAATTCCCGCACGACTGCGTCCTCCAGTTCCTCGTTTATTTCCACGAACCCGCCGGGGAATGCCCATTTGCCTGCGTAAGGCTCTTTTCCGCGTTTGATAAGCAATAATTGCCATTTGCCCGCCAGGTGCCGGAAGACAGCCGCATCGACCGTAACCATCGGCCTGGGCCAATCGTAAGTATATTTACCCTGAACTGCCATAAAGATATAGAATACAAAATTCAGAATTTAGAATACAGAATAATTTGTTGTTTTATGTATTCTCTTTATTGCTTATTTTGCTTAAAATTGATTCGTATGTCCAAGGTTTTCAAAAACATCCTGATAACCAAGCCCAGCTCGCTGGGCGATATTGTGCTGGCGCTGCCGGCCCTGGCTGCCTTGCACAGCAGTTTCCCCGATGCGAAAATAAGCTGGCTAATCAGGCCGGAATTCGCACCGCTGCTCGAAGGTCACCCGTACCTGAATGAAATAATACCATTCGACCGCAAACACTTAGCCAAGGCCTGGTACAACCCCGGGGCGTTCAAAGCTCTGCTCAAACTGATTCTGAAACTGCGACAGGGCAAATTTGACGTGGTGCTCGACTTTCAGGGACTTTTCAGAACCGCAATATTGGCGTGGCTGAGCGGCTGTAAGAACCGGCTCGGCCCGTCTAATGCACGGGAACTGGCGCATCTATTTTATACGCATAAAATCGAGTACAACCGCGACTGCATCCATCTGGTTGATTTTTATCTGAAGATGGCCCATGCCGCCGGTGCCGAATGCAGCGACGTAAAATTTGAACTGCCTGTCAGTCAGGCCGATACAGAGGCGGTAAAAAAACTGCTGACAAGCTGCGGCGTAAAGCAGGAACAGTATATCGTTTTTGTTCCCGGCTCAGCCCAGCCTGACAAATGCTGGCCGGCAGAGCGGTTCGCTGAGCTGGCAAAAAATATCTCCGCACAATGTCACCTGCCCATAATTGCGGTCGGGGCAAATGCTGAAGAGACAACCGTAGAAAAAATCAACGCAACTATTCAAAATATGTCCGTCATTGCGAGCGAAGCGAAGCAATCTCATTCAAGCAATAAAGAGGATTGCTTCGTCGTCCACCAAAGGCGGACTCCTCGCAATGACATTACCGGAGATAATTCAGCCGATGTTACTATTATAAATCTTGCGGGGCGGACGAAACTGAAAGAGCTTGTGGAATTGCTGCGAGGTGCGAAATTGGTTGTCAGCAATGACACCGGCCCAGGCCATATCGCCGCAGCGCTGGGTGTGCCTTTGGTGATGCTCTATAGCTGGTCGAATCCTGCCCGAATTGCCCCTTACGGCAGGGCGGAATGTATGGTTGCAAAAGAGCCTTTCAGCAGAGGGCTGACGATTAAAAGCGCCGACCCGAAACACAGCGTGACGAACATCACCGTTGATGAGGTCTTCCAAAAAGCCTGCGAACAGCTCGGAAAGAAATAATCTCAAAGCAACGTCATTGTATTTGTGGACAAAATATTGCAGTTTGGGTAGAATTGTAAAATAATAAAAAAGCGGAATTTTAAGACTTCTGCAAAATGAGTGATTTTTAACAGAGATAGGAACGGGTGAGCGATGGATTTGCGAAGGAGTCGGTGATTTTTGCAACATGAGTACACGATTTGAGGTTTTTTAAGGCTGAAAGGTCTTTTTGTGAGCAGGGTATCTTTTATACCCCTGACATTGCTCTTTAAAAAGTTAATCATTCAACGTTCACTGGCGGCACATCAGCCGGTCATACGTTGCTGTGGTGGTTGGGCAAAGTCGATGAGTTCAGGCTTTATAAAGAAGCCCTCTCTGCTGATTGGGTTAAATTCGAGTATCGCAATATGTCCGAATCCGACAATGAATTAACCTTCTCAGC
>CAZYWY010000178.1:0-5076 GCA_964651605.1 uncultured Pirellulales bacterium
ACAATCGAGCGTGCAGACCTTGAAAGGCACAATATCAACGCCGAGACTGCGACCGAGTCTTCTCGAAGGTACAGGTCCGTATAAATATTTTTTTTTCATCAGTCAAATTAAACTCCCGATTCAAAAATTTCGCCGTCAGCTCCGCACGATTTTAAAAATTTCCCTGCATTGTCGCAGCACATTTTCCAGCCAGTCGAGCGGCATAACACAGGCGGCATCTGATTTTGCCTTTTCAGGTTCGGGATGGGTTTCGATAAACAGGCCGTTGGCTCCTGCTGCAACTGCTGCCTTTGCTAAAATCGGAGCCAGTTCCCTTCTGCCGGCAGTAGCGTTGCCCAGTCCGCCCGGCTGCTGCGTACTGTGAGTAGCATCGTAAACAACCGGACAGCCCAGCCTTTTCATCGCATCGATACTGCCCATATCATTAACAAGCCTGTTATAGCCGAAAAATGTGCCTCGTTCAGTCAGAATAATTTTGTCATTCTTACAGGCAAGTATTTTTTCAACGGCGTTTTTCATCTCAGTCGGTGAAAGAAATTGGCCTTTTTTAATATTGATAGGCAGCTTTGTTGCTGCACAGGCGCATAGCAGGTCGGTCTGTCTGCATAGAAAAGCCGGCACCTGAAGACAATCAACAAACCCGGCAGCCACCTCGGCCTGAGCCGGTTCGTGAATGTCGGTCATAACAGGCAAATCAGTCCGGCGGCGAACTTCTGCCAAAATCTCAAGCCCCTTCTGTATCCCGGGTCCGCGAAAGCTGTCTATGCTCGTGCGATTAGCCTTATCGAAGCTGGCCTTGAAAATCACACCTATACCCAGCCTGGAACAGATATCGCAAAGCCTTCGGGCAATATCCAGACACCCTTTTTTTGACTCAATTACGCAAGGCCCTGCCATTAAAAACAATGGTGCATCCAGACCTATTTCAACATTACCAATCTTAAAAGTTCTATTTTTCATACTTAGTGCCTTTGAATCTTTGTGCTTTTGTGTCTTCATTTGTTATCCTATGGCTCTTATAATTCTTGTTCTAATACCTGCCGGCTTTGCGCCTTCCGGCACGAGACATTTAATCGCCTGCGGTATCACATGGATTCGTACCGGTAGTGCCGGGCCCGGGTCACCGTCAATTTCGGTTCTAATATCATTATTATCAGAGCTGATAATGACGTTTTTGCCCTGATGATAAATGACATCCCGGCAGTTCGAGTGGTGCTTCAGTACGGTCATTATTGAATGTTTTATAAGATGCGGCTTCGTACCGCATTTGTAAATACAGATATCCAGAAGCCCATCACCGAAATCGGCATAATGCAAAATCTGCAGCCCGATTGAATATCTCGATATATTCCCGACAAAAACCAATCCCAACCCATTGAAAATTTCCTTACCGTCAACCTGAACATTCATAGACCTGAATTTATAATTCCAGAACGTCCGCCATATAGGCCAGATATAATCCAGATGATTGATATGGCCCGTCCGATGCTCACTGACCAGCTTGATTACATCGCCGTCAAATCCAAAACCGGCTATTGAAGTAAAGCACCTACCGTTTGCACTTCCCAAATCGACCGGTCTGATGCATCCCGATTCGAATGCACTTATCATCGTTGACAATCTTTCATCGTAGCCCAGCTCATTGGCAAGCAAATTTTCTGTGCCGCAGGGTATTATCATCAAAGGTTTATTACTGCCCTCAAGGCCGTGTGCCACTTCTCGTATTGTCCCGTCGCCGCCTCCTGCAACAACCGCAGCACAGCTATCATCAGCCGCCGATTCAGCAGCAAGATGACGAGCGTTGGCCAGTGAGCCTGTCAGATAAGTCCTGACCTCAAAATTATTCTTACGAAGATACCGCTGAAAATTTTGCCCCATTAATTTGCTGCCGGTCGCACCGGACTTGGGATTTACTATAAATGCAATGTAACCATCATCTGGTTTCATTTCGTCCCTCGTCCCTCATCCCTCGTTCATCATTTGCCTGAAGCATCCGCACTAATAAAGATGCATAACTCTCAGCGGTGTGCGGGATGTCAGACAGGCCTAATTTGTTCTGCACGTCGGCGATTTCTTTATCATCTGGTCCTTCGATTTCAACAAAACTGCCTATAACAGGCAGCTCATCCAGTGCGACCTCGCAACCGCCCAGCCGCCACAACCGGCGTTTTTTCTCGACGCATAATTTCCGTTCATATCCCAGCACCGAGAGCAGTTGCTCCAGAGCTTCTGCATTGGTTATTTCGATTTCTATTTCCTGTCTTTTTTTGAAATTGCTTTTTTCCTTAGCTCCTTTATAGGTCAAAATATATTTCGTTTTTCCGCCTGCCTGCTGCCGACGCAACCGAAGACATCTGTCGCTGTTTTTCAGGCTGGAGCAGGCATCATCGAAATGCTCGTCACTTTGGAATTGCTCAGCGACAAATTCCGCCCCGAGCGACTTGAGCTTCTGCTCAATCAGCTCCAGAGAATCAACCTTCAACTTTGCTTCAATCTCAATACTCATTTAATACCCACTGGTAAATTTAGCTAAACAACGGCAGTTTTCCTGACTTCTTTTCACGGTTTGGAGCATACCCTTTAGGCTTGCCATTGCCGGGAATAATTGCTGTAAAATCAATATCCTCAATCGGCTGCGGTATGTCATAATATCGTGACAATTCCACCCAGTCCACATCCCGCATAGTAACAATCTCATCCAGATAGAAACTAACCCAAACACTTCCGATTTTTGAATTTGCCTCTTCCTGCAACAATTTGCTTTCGGATATTCGGACATATTCACGGTCCAATTCAAAACCAATATATCTTCGCCCCAATCGTTTGGCAGCAATCGCCGTTGTACCTGTACCAGAGAACGGATCGAGGACTATGTCCCCCTCATCGGTTGACATAAGAATAATCCGCTCAAGCAAATGAATCGGCAGTTGGCAGGGATGCTCATCACGATATTTATTGTGCTTTATTCGGTGAATATCCGTCCAGACATCGGAAACCAGCGGCCCGAACGGATGTAGCCCTGTTTTTTTGCCCCCATAGTCTTTGTGGAGGTAATTACATTTTCGACAGCGCTTGTGCGGATAGCGAATCTCATAAAATTTCGTTTGCTTTGGGTCTTTTTCATAAAACAAAACACCATAATGAGCAGGCTGGAGTGTCTTGCCCATCGGCGAGGTCGGAGCATCCCAGGAAATCCAATGCTTGAAATAAGCGACTTTATTTAGAAACTCAGCGTAGTAAGTTAGCCATTTGGGAATATTGTGTACAAAAATCAAGCCGGTTGGTTTTGTAACTCGAACCATTTCATTTATCCACTGTTCGCACCAGCCCAAGTATTCCTGCAGCGCCAAACTGTCTTTGGTGCTGTTATACTTTTTCTTGAGGTTGAAAGGCGGGTCAGCAAATGTAATATCAACACTGTTATCAGGAATATCCCGAAACAGCGTCAGACAATCACCTTGTAAAATATTATCGAGATATTTTTCAATCATTTTCTGAACTCCGTCCGTAATAAAGTTTCAAAACGATTCACTTCGTCTCTATGGAAAGTAAATACATCCTCGTAAGCGTTAATCATTCGCTTTAAGTCTTCTTTTCGCACATACCAGCCAATACCATCAACAAAGCCGATAAATTTCGCATCTGGATAATGCTTTTTAATGAGGTTTTGAATTGATATTTCCGTTTTGGATTTATCGCCTTGTCCCGAAGAAGTCGTAACCGAAAATACACTCTCAACAATGATACGTGGAGATTGTTTATTCGGAATAATGAAGTCCATTCTTCGTTTTGTATTACTTGGAAATTTCTCCAAATCACCTCTTTCAAAAGCTATATCTAAGTTATCCAGTAGGTTTTCGATAACAGTTTCAGGATTTTTACCTTTTTTCCCTGAATATGATCCTTTTTCTTTATACCTAACTAAAGTATCGATCATCGCTTGGATATCGAACTGTAATTTTGAAATGCTTAACTTTTTTAAATCAAATAACGGAATAGTACTTGCGAGAAACGGTACAGTAGCACCCTCAAACAAAATGTTCACAATGCCTGTCCTAAAAAACTCATTCTCACGAAGCATTTTAGCAACCTTAATATCTGACCATTCTTGGATATTTTCCATATCTTCAGGATTGTACCATTTCTCCTTTAGTGATAGTTTTGCAAGTTTATTATCACCAACTACTCGAATAAGTGTTATTATTCGTAGAAAAGATTCTTTGGAAAAACCGGTCAATGTAAGTATGGCGGTTAATCCGTTTTCATTTTCCGCAAGAAGCTGTTCAAAAATCTCTTTTTTAAATCCTTTAGTTTCAATATCGTTTTTAAGGACAAGCAGAGTTTCTCTGATTGAATTAAGATAACCTTCGTATTTTTCTTCAAACTGTCGGTTAAAAAAGTAGAAAGTATTCTTTTCAATTACTGTTTTGAATTTTTCTTCTGTTGTTCTTGCCATAAAACCACTTTTCAGAAATTAAACAACAATATTCACCAGCCGGGATTTGATGACGATGATTTTCTTCGGCTCTTTGCCGGCTATCGCTTCTCTTATTCTCTCGTTGGCCAGTGCTTTTTGCTTGATTTGTTCTTCATCCGCATCAGCGGCAATGACAATTTTATCCTTTATTTTGCCGTTGACCTGCACAGCCAGCTCGATTTCCTTCTCCTTGATTAGCTCTTTGTCATATTTGGGCCAGCTTTCGTGAGCAAGAGTGTCACTGTGTCCGAGCTTTTCCCAAAGCTCTTCGGAAATATGAGGCGCGAATGGAGACAAAATCAATACGAGTTTCTCAACTGCCTCTTTGGGAACGTCCGGGAGTTTCATAAGGTGATTAACTAAAATCATCATTGCGCTTATTGCAGTATTGAAACCGAATGTCTCTATATCATCGCCGACTTTTTTAATCGTCTGATGCAGCAGTCTCAAAGTTGCTTCATCCATCTGGGCCTGTTTTACAATGCCATCGAGCTCGCCGCTGTCCTTGTCGATAACGAGCTTCCAGAGCTTGTGCAGGAATCGATGCACACCCTCGACGCCCTGCATACTCCAGGGCTTCATTGCCTCCAGCGGACCCA
>CAZYWY010000179.1:0-4472 GCA_964651605.1 uncultured Pirellulales bacterium
GATGTGAAGATGATAAAGGACGCAGGATTTGATTTCATTCGCGGCTCGCACTACCCGCACGCACCTGCGTTTTCCGAAGCATGTGATGAGCTTGGAATGTTGTTCTGGTCGGAGAACTGTTTTTGGGGCACTGCCGGATTCAGGAATCCCTGGGGTGCCAGCGCCTATCCGACAGACCCGGCGGATGAAGCCGATTTCGAGGCAAGCGTCAAGGCCAGCCTGCGGGATATGATTAGAATTCATCGCAATCATCCGAGCATCATTGTTTGGAGTATGGACAACGAAGTCTATTTCAGCGATAGGTCTGTGTTGCCGAAGGTGCGGAATTTTTTGAAGGAGTTGGTCGCTTACACGCACGAGCTGGATTCAACTCGCCCGGCGGGTATCGGCGGCTGCCAGCGCGGTGACATCGATAAACTCGGCGATGTAGCCGGCTATAACGGTGACGGCGCTAGGTTGTTCCCGAATCCTGGAATTCCCAACGTTATCACCGAGTATGGTTCAACGCAAACAGACCGTCCCGGCAGATATGAGCCTGGCTGGGGCGATTTACCCAGCACACCAGGGGCTGCTCGAAACGTGGTTGGTTCCTGGCGGCTGCCTTGGCGCAGCGGCGAAGTGCTCTGGTGCGGCTTCGACCACGGCAGCATCGCCGGGCGGCGGTTCGGTGCGATGGGCATGGTGGATTATTTCCGTCTGCCGAAGCGACAATGGTATTGGTATCGCAACGAGTACTTGCATATCCCGCCTCCGGCATGGCCGAGCGAAGGAGTCCCTGCTGCGTTGAAATTGACTGCGGACAAGACAACACTCCAATCCGTGGACGGTACGGACGACGCGCAAATCATTGTCACTGTGGTGGACAAGGACGGCAACGCTGTAAGTAACTGTCCGCCTGTGACACTGGCAATCGAATCCGGCCCGGGCGAATTTCCCACCGGCCCGAGCATAATGTTCACTCCGGACTCGGACATCACGATTCGTGACGGCCAGGCAGCGATGGAATTCCGGTCTTACTATTCCGGCAAAACGACCATACGTGCGGCTTCTCCCGGATTGAAAGATGCGACGATTGAAATCACGTCGCTTGGCAAACCAGAGTTTATCGCCGGTAAAACGCCGTCCGTCAAACCGCGTCCGTATGTGCGCTTCACCGAGACGAACGCCAGGAATTAGCGTTACAAGTATGTAGATGATATATGTCCTGTTTGTAATGGATGCGCAACCACTTTAAAGTAAATGGGCAGGAATGGGAAGTAGAGGTTAATTAAAAGAATATTTCCGCGCAAAATGATTTATTCTGTCTGACGTTAGACGGCTATTTTTTTCACAAAAAGTCGCAATATCTTTTCCTTGCTTTTTATTGTGGTATCAATAAAATAACACTTCTTGAACATTTAAATATGGGCAGATGGAGCAGCTTTAATGGATAAATTATTCAGCGTAGAAAATAAAATCGTTGTAATAACCGGAGGGGCAGGAGTTTTATGCTCTGAAATGGCGACAGCTTTGGCCAAAGCAGGCGCAAAGATTTGCGTACTCGACAGCAATATAAATGCGGCTGAAGCTGTATGTAACCAGATTAAATCAGGGGGCAATAACGCAATCGCAATAAAAACTGATGTGTTCAAAAAGGAAGAGCTTCAAGATTCTATGAAAACGGTTATCAAAAACTTCGGGATTGTTGATATTCTTATAAACGGTGCAGGTGGAAACAAAAAAGAAGCAACTGCCTCGGATAAGCTTAGCTTTTTCGATATAGAACCGGCTGCAATACAGGCGATAATCGATTTGAATTTACTCGGAACGATTCTTCCCTGCCAGGTTTTCGGCAGTCAGATGGCAAAACAGGGTAATGGAATTATCGTAAACATTTCAAGTATGAATGCCTTCAGGCCGTTGACAAATATAGCAGCCTATTCGGCAGCCAAGGCCGCAGTCAGCAATTTCACTCAGTGGCTTGCAGTTTATATGTGCAGGAATTACTCGAAAGATATTCGTGTGAACGCAATAGCGCCTGGTTTCTTTTTGACGGAACAGAACAGATTCCTTTTAACAGAAGAAAAAAGCGGAAACCTGACAGCGCGGGGTAAAACGATTATTGAGCACACGCCAATGGGCAGGTTCGGCGAACCGGGCGATTTAACTGGGACATTACTTTGGCTTGTAAGTGATGCCTCAAAATTTGTCACCGGCGCTGTTATACCTGTTGATGGCGGTTTCAATGCCTTCAGCGGAGTTTGATGAACCGCTGCTTTTCTTATGCTGATTAAAAATTCAGCGGACAGGAAATAAAAACGTGTTGTATTTCAAATCAGGGCATAAACAAGAGTGCTTATCAGCACAAGACCTGCGTGAGGGACTTTACACTGCACTTGAAAAACTCGGACCAAGGAAAAAGGTTTTAGCAGTCCCTCCTGATATTACCCGATTTCATTCACGGGCAGGTGAGATTACTAACCTTGTATGGAAATATTACGGTGACAAACTGACGGACATCCTGCCGGCAACCGGTACACATCATTCGATGACGTGTAAAGAAATTGCAGAAATGTTTTCAGATGTTCCCCACTACCTTTTTAGAAAACACAATTTTCGAGGGGATTTAGCCACACTCGGCAAAATCCCTGCTGAATATATAAAAGAGGTAAGTGAGGGATTACTAAACTATGACTGGCCTGCTGCTATAAACAGGCTTATTGCTATGGGCGGCTTTGACCTGATATTATCTATGGGACAGGTTGTTCCTCATGAAGTTATCGGTATGGCGGGCTTTAATAAGAATATTTTTGTAGGAGCGGGTGGGGCAGAAGGGATAAACAAGAGCCATTTCCTCGGGGCGGCATACGGGATGGAAAGGATAATGGGAAGAGTTGACTCGCCGGTCAGGCGGGTAATAAATTATGCAAGCGACCATTTTGCAAAGAATTTGCCCATTGTTTATGTTAACACGGTAATAAGTGCATCGGACGATGGACAGCTTAAAACCCGTGGGCTATTTATAGGGGACGACATCGAGTGTTTCAATCTTGCAGCCCAACTGTCTCTTGAGGTAAATTTTCAAATGTTCGATAAGCCGCTTAAAAAAGTTGTGGTTTATCTCGATCCCAAAGAGTATAAAAGCACGTGGCTCGGAAACAAAAGTATATATCGAACACGAATGGCAATTGCTGATGGAGGAGAATTAATTGTTCTGGCACCCGGGCTTGCCGAGTTCGGAGAAGACCCGCAAATTGATAAGCTTATAAGAAAATACGGCTATGTCGGGACGACAAAGGTGCTCGAACTAATAAAACAGAACGACGATTTACAGGAGAATCTGAGTGCCGCAGCACATTTGATTCATGGTTCATCTGAAGAACGGTTCTTGATTACATATTGCCCCGGCAAGATTTCAAGACAGGAAATAGAGTCAGTTAATTTCAAATACGCCAATCTCGAACAAATGCAGGCGAAGTATAATCCGGGAAAACTTAAAGATGGTTTTAATGACGTCAAAAGCGAAGAAATATTTTTTATTTCAAATCCTGGCTTGGGATTATGGTCCTGGAAAGACAAATTTAAGCAGCTATAATTTATACGGCGAAGAAGAAAGGAAAATGTAATGAAGTATGGACTTAATATTCCCCAGAACGGTGAACTGGATATTGTTTCGCTGGGTGCGCTGGTGCACAGGTTAGACCCGGGGATTATACCATTCAGAAAGGCGACAAATTTCGCTGTTCACGTCAGCGGCGGAGAATTTAATGTTGCGGCAAACCTTTCGGACTGCTTTGGAATGAGAAGCGCTGTTGCGACAGCGATGGTAGATTACCCGCTAGGTGATTTAATCGCCCAGCAGGTACGTTCTATGGGAGTTAAGCCTTTTTATAAACACTTCAAACACGATGGTGTTCAAGGCCCGAATATGGCCACTGTGTACAGCGACCTCGGCTGCGGCGTAAGAGCGCCGATAGTTTTTTATAACCGCTGCAACGAGGCAGCCGCACAGCTTAAGTGCGGAGACTTCGACTGGAAGTCGATATTCGCCGGCGGGGTACGATGGTTCCACAGCGGCGGTATCTTTGCCGCGCTTTCACCTACTACATCGGACGTGATTATCGAAGGTATGCAGGCCGCAAAGGCAACCGGCGCTATTGTATCTTTCGACCTCAATTACAGGGCAAAACTGTGGAATATATCAGGCGGGAACGAGAGGGCGGTTGAGCTAATTGGCCAAATTCTGAAAAATGTCGATGTCCTTGTCGGTAATGAAGAAGATTTGCAATTAGGTTTAGGCATACCGGGGCCGCAAGTGTCAGCAAAATCCAAGCTTGATTCAAGTTCCTTCATTAGTATGATAGACAAAGTTATCAAAAGATATCCGCACATAAAAGTTTTGGCGACAACACTGCGTCAGGTGCATTCTTGTAACCGCCACAGCTGGAGCGCGGTGGCGTGGATTGACGGCACGGCCTATACGGCACCGACCT
>CAZYWY010000179.1:4482-5054 GCA_964651605.1 uncultured Pirellulales bacterium
AGATGGCTTTGCGGCTGGTTTCTTCTATGGACTTCTAACAGGCCAGTCGCCGGAGGATGCGGTAAAATTAGGCTGGGCGCACGGTGCGCTAATAACAACTACACCCGGTGATACCACGATGGTGACTTTAGAGCAGGTAAAGGCATTTGCCGGCGGCGCTTCGGCGAGAATTCAGAGATAAAAAGAAATATAAACACAATTTTAAAAAAGGTAAAAGACAATGACAAAAGCAGATATAGGTATTATAGGTCTGGCGGTAATGGGTGAAAATCTTATCCTCAATATGGCTAATAAAGGCTTCACAGTTGCCTGTTTCAATCGCACAGTTTCTACAGTTGACAGCTTTATCGCAGGCAGGGCAAAAGGCAAAAATATCATCGGCTGTCATACTGTTGAAGAGCTTGTCAGGTCTCTCAAAAAGCCTCGAATCGTTATGATGATGATAAAAGCTGGCGAACCTGTAGATTCCTTTATTAATATCCTGCTGCCTCTTCTTGAAGATGGTGACATTATTATTGACGGCGGCAATAGTAATTTCCTCGATACCATTCGCCGCACAGAACTTGTCGAAA
>CAZYWY010000180.1:0-2804 GCA_964651605.1 uncultured Pirellulales bacterium
GCCGCAGGGGCAATGCGACGGGGGCGGTGCAATAGTCCTGGCTGTGCCGCAGCAGATGCAAATAGTCCAGCGGCGCAGCTATTTCCGGGTTGAGGTGCCATCGTCATTGAAAGTCAGGGTGCTTCTGTGGCCTCGCAGCCCGGGTCATAAAATAAACGGCGATATCTATGAGAAAAACCGCCCACAGTTCAAATGCTGCCAAGGCAGGCTGATGGATATTTCCGCCGGCGGTGTCCAGGTTGTATTACCGCTGCAGCAGATAGAGGAAACATCGCCAGCCGAGCAGACTGAGCCGGTTTCTGATGACATCTGCCCGGCTGATATGGCAAAGCCGAACTTTAAGAAAGGCCAGTTCGTGGGGATTCGGTTCACCCCGTTGCCTTATGAGACGCCGCTGACCCTCAGCGCCCAGATACGGAGCATCCTGCCTACCGCTGACGAGAAGGGGCTATCGATAGGTATGCAGATTGTCGGTCTGGAGGCAAGCGCCGAAGGTCATCAGCTTCTTACACGCCTTATCACCGTGGTGAGCCGATATTACCAGATGAATGAATCCGACACCATGCAGAAGAATACAGAGGCTTTGTCTTGCGTTGGGTAGTTTTGAGCCTGCCCGAATAACAGGCCTTAATTGCTTTTAGGAATGTCTTGTGTTTTTGGTTTAGCCAGACGCCGTTCGACCTGCAGGCTGTGATAAAGCCACCGCACCAGGCCGTCCATCGCAAAACCGCAGAAAATCGCCACCATAGCAATATGTGGGAACCGGACAAGAAAAACCAGCAGCAACAGCATTTGTATGAAATGAGCGAAAGGTTTCCTGCCCCGCAGGTGCTGATTCAGGACGTGCGGATAGTGGACTCTGCTGACCATAAGCATCGCCACACCAAGAGCGATGTAGGGCAGGGTTTTAATAACTATTAAATTCGGCAGGGGGCTTTTACCCAGGTAGGTTTGCTGGAATAGTATCAGGCTGACCAGCACTCCTGCTGCAGCAGGGCTCGGCAAGCCGACAAAACTCAGATGGTCAGCGGTACTATCCGGGTTTTCCACATTGAACCTGGCTAACCTGATAACCGCACAGCAGGTGTATGCCGCAGCAGCAACCCAGATAAAACGCTGTATGAAATTTCCTATCGGCAGGCCCGAAGCCTCAAGTTTCAACTCGGACTCGATAACTTTAAGCATCAGAAACGCCGGCGCCACACCGAAGCTGATTACATCACAGAGGCTGTCGAACTGTACCCCGAAGCTCGATACGCTTTCGACTTTTCGTGCGAGCCGGCCGTCCATCGCATCGGCGAGCATCGCCAGGATAACCATATATCCTGCCGTAACAAACTCCCTGTTGCTGGCGAAAACAATTGCTGCAAAGCCGCATAAACAGTTGATAACGGTTACCAGCGACGGCAGGATGGCGATATAGTTCAACTTTTGCTTACGTCCGGCTCGGGGCTGGTTTTTATACGTTTTTTCTTTTTTCAGCTTTCGCATTTCACATACCTTACAAGCGGCGTCAGGCCGGCCTTGACCCTGTCGCCTTGCTTTACTATACATTCTACCCTATATTTCGAATCTCTGCAAGTAACATAAAGTTCCGTTCGAGAGCCGAATTTTATCATACCGAATTTCTCGCCGGCAGAAAGCTGCTGGCCTTCTTTCGCAGCACAAACGATTCGCCGGGCGATTGCCCCGCTGATTTGCTTTACGGCCAACTTATCCTTCGGGTTGTCTGTCCTGGTCAGCCTGACTTCGTTGGATTCGTTCAGACGTGAGGATTCTGGATTCAGGGCGTTTTTATATAGGCCTTTCTTGTAGATGATTTTCTCAACCTTCGCATTGCAGGGCGAACGATTGATGTGGGTATTGAATATGCTCAAAAATATCCCGATTCGCAGGGTTTCTGCGCCGGTGTAGTTATTTTCTTTGGTAGTTTCTATATCAGTTATTTTGCCGTCAGCCGGCGCTAAAAGGATACTTTTATCGTCGGGGCAGAACCGGTAGGGGTCGCGGAAAAAAGCTACGCAGAATATTAGCAAGCAGACCAGAAGTACTTCGAGCAGAGAGACATTTGTCACTGACATATATTTTGTTGCGCAAAGCGCAACAAAAATCACCACTGCCAGGATGATACCCGGCACGACAACCACCTGCGGCAGGCCATATTTAGTCAGCGGAATTCGCATATATTACAAAATTTTTAGCCCCCGGTATTACCGGGGGTTGTAAAAAACCTGAATAAGTATGATAATATGAAAAGTACCGGCAGGCAATAAAAAAGGCCGACCCTGTGGGTATCGGCCTCATTGAAAGGGTGATGTGTATTTTTATCTAAAAACCTGCCTATCACTCCGCAGGCAGGCAGATTTTCTATTACAACTACAAGTTAATCTCCTATTCCTATTTCGATAAAATTCAACTGTCCTTACAATATATAAGACGCTCAATCCCCCAAAAAGTTACACATTTTTTTTGTAAAAAGTTTGTAAAACAGGAAAATTTCGTCCTTCATCAAGAAAAAACCCTATTTTCTTAGCAAAAACAGGATTTTTCTGCGATTGTCACATCCTGAGAAATTTTATTTATTTTTTTGCAGACTGTCGAATTTGTTGCGCTAAGCGCAATGTTTTGTCATAAGTGACATCTGCCTCGAGCAGAAAATGCGACAAAAAAACACAGAAACCCTGCAATAAACCTGTCCTGAGCGAAGTCGAAGGATTGCAGGGCTAAATATGCTGTTTGCTGTTTTCTGTATTCCGGGAAGCCCGGGCAAAAGTTGTCTGAATTCTATGTTTTGCACTTTACGC
>CAZYWY010000180.1:2904-5037 GCA_964651605.1 uncultured Pirellulales bacterium
TATTCCGGGAAGCCCGGGCAAAAGTTGTCTGAATTCTATGTTTTGCACTTTACGCCTTACATATTTTAAGGGATAATTTGGGTCTATGAATGTACAAGAGGCCATTCGCGTGATTTTTTTTATTTTGTTCTTCAGCATCGGTGCGGCATCGCTGGGCATTTCCGTACTGTGCGACGAGGATTTGTTCGATTATTACCAGAACCTGCGGTATATCGACACAGCCAGGCAGAGCATAGAAAAAGCCAGGGCGCTGAATGAGGATTATGATGCCCTGCTGAGCCGGCTGGAAAACGACCCCAACCTCGTCGGCCGTCTTGCCCAGGCTACGGTCGGCATCGAACAAAACGAACCCAATACTGTGCATCCTCGAGCAACAACGGAACAGCTCGCCGCTGCCCGCGATGCCCTGACCGACCCCGACGAAAAGTCCGCAGAACCCGATATTCCTCGCTGGCTGAGCCGGTGCATCGAGCCTCAAAAGCGAAGGACGCTTTTTCTGTCGGGCATCGCTCTGGTATTGATTGCCTTCGTATGCTTCAGACCAGCCACAACAATTACTGGCAAATGATTGAAACAGAGATGTTTTCTTGCCTTCTTTTTCAAATTAAATATACTTTAGTTCTCTTCTGTTTATAATATGCATGGTTATTATATGTTTTTAGTTTATACAATATGAAGTTTAGGATATACATTGACGAGGCTGGAAACTCTGACCTTGAAAGTTCCGACAATCCTAATCACCGATTTTTGAGCCTTACCGGCATTATTCTTGATTTAGGATATGTCAGAACGGTCGTATACCCTCAGATGGAAGCGTTAAAAGCAAAACATTTTGAATATCATCCTGATGACCCTGTTGTATTTCATCGCAAAGAAATGTTAAACGCTGAGCCTCCTTTTCAGAACTTGAAAGACTCGAAACGCAGAAATAACTTTGACAGAGACCTTTTAAAATGTCTATCCTCATGGGACTACGTCATCATCACAGTATGCCTCGATAAGAAAAAGCACAAAGAAACTTACTCAACCTGGCGGTATGACCCATATCACTATTGCTTGGCAATGATATTGGAACGATACGTTCTTTTTCTCGAGCGTAAAAATGAAAAAGGCGATGCAATGGCTGAATCAAGAGGTGGCAAAGATGATATGCGTTTAAAACAATCTTTTCATCGTCTCTGGGAGCAGGGAACACAATATATCAGCAGCGATAGATTCCAAAAAGTTTTAACAAGCTCTCAACTGAAAATCAAAACAAAAGCCAACAATATTTCAGCTTTACAATTAGCTGATTTGATAGCACACCCAAGCAGAAATGAGATCTTAATTGAAAATCAAATATCTTCTGTAAAGCTTGCTCCGTTTGCTAAAAGTATAATTACAATTATCGCAAAGAAATACGACCAGGATGGCAGTACAGTATATGGGAAAAAATTTATCTAAGAAAACAAAAAAGGCCCTTACGGGCCCCGATGGTTTTTTACCATCCACCTCCAGTTAACTGGATTGAACATGATTATATTTGAAAAATCGAGAATTGTCAAAAATATTTTCAAAGAAATTACATAAAAAGAACTTATGGAAAATAACGAAAAACCAGCAACCAACGACGTGAAATTGGATTTTATTCGAAACATAATAGTCGAGGATAACAAAACAAACAAATGGGGCGGGCGGGTGATAACTCGTTTCCCGCCTGAGCCGAACGGCTACCTGCACATCGGCCACGCAAAAAGTATCTGCCTGAACTTCGGCATCGCCAAACAATTCGGCGGCAGATGTCACCTGCGGTTCGACGATACAAACCCCGAAAAAGAGGAACAGGAATACGTCGATTCCATTATGCAGGATGTCCGCTGGCTCGGCTGGGACTGGGGCGAACACCTCTACTACGGCTCGGACTATTTCGAGCAGATGTACTTATATGCCCTCAAACTGATTAAAAAAGGCAAAGCCTACGTCTGCGACCTGACAGCAGACCAAATCAGGGATTATCGCGGCACGCTAACCTGCCCGGGCAAGGACAGCCCCTGGCGCAACCGCAGCATCGAGGAGAATCTCGATTTATTCGAGCGTATGAAAACCGGCCAGTTCGAGGACGGCTCACGGACACTGCGGGCTAAAATAGATATG
>CAZYWY010000181.1:0-5011 GCA_964651605.1 uncultured Pirellulales bacterium
GCCGATGGAGCCGGGCGTGCCGGGTTATACCTACCGGGCGTTCGAGACAATAAAGAAAATCAGGAGCGACCCGAGTTTGAAAGGCACACATTTTTCACTGGGCATAAGCAACAGCGTCCGCGATTTGCCAGGCCGAAAAATTGGCCTTTGTCGGGCTTATGTTGCCAAGGCAATGGAATATGGCCTGGATGCGGGCATTGTCAATACCGCACACAAGTACGGCTCGGTAGAACCGGACATAGAATTGCTTGAGCTTATCGATGCCTACGCAAAAATGGATGGCTCTTCTGAGAAACAGAACAAAGCGATGGAGTTGATGGGTAAATTCTGCCGGGAAAATAGAAAACCCGCAAAAAAGTGAGTGTTCTCGAAGTGAGCCCTCCTACGGCTACCAAAATAACCGATTGTGGCATTTATGATTGTGGACAGATGGCACAAATACCGTTATAGTATCTTTGTAACTTTAATGAAATAAAAATGTATGGATGATATAAGATTAAGAGATCCTGTACATAATTTTATTCATCTCAGAAAAGATGAAATAAGGCTTCTGGATACGAAAGTTCTTCAAAGACTTCGTGGAATTTCACAGTTAGCTATGGCTAATTTGGTATATCCAGGAGCTGTTCATACGCGTTTTGACCATTCTCTTGGGGTTATGCATCTTGCAGGTTTAATGGCTCATGAATTAAAGCTTAATCCGGATGAGATAGAGTTAGTCCGTTTAGCAGCACTTTTGCATGATGTTGGGCATGGTCCATTCAGTCATGTTTCTGAATACTCACTTGAAAGTTTTGCTAATCGTGAGAAGCTAAAATCTGAACAGAAAAGAGAAAAAATCCATGAACTTGTGTCAACGAAAATAATAGAGACGGACGAGGAAATTATTGATATACTTGGAACAAGAAAGTGCAAAGATATAAGTAAGCTTCTTAGTGTAGGTCATGGGCAACCTGTTCTAAAATCTATTGTATCTGGTCCTTTGGATAGCGATAAGCAAGACTATTTGCTGCGTGATAGCTTTTTTTGTGGCGTTAAGTATGGCGTCTTTGATATACATCAATTGCATAGGTCGTTAACTCTCGGCGGAGATGACGACAAAAAAGAGTTGATGATTAAAAGAGATGGAATCCATGCTGTTGAGCAATATGTACTGGCGAAATACTATTTAACAACAAATGTTTATCGTCATAAAGTGCGTTTGATTACAGATCAGATGATAATACGTGCAATAAAACTTGGTATAGAGAAAGACAAGATTGATGAACTCACCCAGCTTTATTCATTTGATGGTTCAGACGAGTTTATTCGTCTTTATAAAGAATTTGATGATGCTGTATTTATGCAGAAATTTTGCATCAATGGGAAAAATAATTCTAAATGCAAGGAGCTTCTTCTTCGGTTAAAGAATCGAAGATTGTTAAAACGAGTATTTGATTGCCGTGCCAATGATTTACTGCCTAATGTGCGGGATATGCTACCAAAATTGGCAAGAGAAGATAAAAAACTTATAGGTGAGATTGAAGTTGAAATAGCGGGTAAAATTGAAGAATTGTGCGGAGGGGAGATAGAACCGGATTTCGTAATTATTAATACTTTCAATATTCGTTCTGTTAGGGAAATGTCCAAAAATGATGAAGCGGGTATACTTGTTGCAGGTCAAAAACCAGAGCCTTTTGAAAAGGCCTCAACCTTGTTTGCATCTATCAATGAAAGATATGCGGACGAGTTCGTCGAGGTTTATGCTCCGATAAAGTGGGATACAGTAACACAAAAAAATAATGTTCGCACAAAACTGAAAGAGCCGATATTGGAAATAATAAACAAAAAATGCTCCTCAAGGGTTAAATGTGAAGGTGTAGAAATATGAATACATATGATTTTGTCCATTTGGCTTTGTATGCTATTGATGAGAAAATCAAAGGTAAAACAAAGTTTCAGAAGACAATCTACTTTTTAGGTAAATTAACAGGACATCTCGATGAACTTGGGTACCATGCTCATTATTATGGCCCATACTCTTCTCAGGTGGCCGAAGCTGCAGATCGCCTAAGGTCTTTAGATTTTCTCGAACAAACTATTGCATGTGGTGGTGTAGTGGATTCTTTTGGCTTTGAGGTTGCGCGATATGATTTTGAACTTAACAAAGAGGGGAAAGAAGTCGCTTGCTCGAAAACAAAGGACTATCCAAAATTCTGGGAAAAACTCTCTGAGGCTGTAAGCGTTTTCAAAAAGGCTGGAGATCTCGATTATCACGCTCTCTCAATAGCAGCTAAAACATATTTTTTACTTGGAAGAGAGAGAGGAAGAGTAGGAGTAAGTCAGATTCAAAAAACTGCAGAAAAATTTGGGTGGTCTGTTGGTGCACATGAAATAGAAAAAGCGTGTGTTTTCTTGAAAAAATTAGGATTAGTCAAGCTGGTTGGTAAATGATAACATCTCTTCCTATGAGGTGTGAACTAGACTGTGTGAATTGGAACCAGCTTCTTATTTATTTCAGGTCTGTTGTGAAAGTACAGTATTTTCCTGTGGTGTTTTTGGATGTTATACTGATTTTTTTCGCTTCGTTACTGTTGGGGTCAAAAGGCGTTCCGTTTATATCGGTAAAATTTATTGCGCCTGCAAGGTAAGTCTGGCCAGCCGGTATTGACGTTATTTTCAGGGTAAAAATGTTCCCGATATTGTCTGTCGATATTTGAAGCTCGACGTCACTCCAGTCGAACGAATCGTTGTTGGATATGGTAAATTCTTTTCCTGTAAATGAAACCTCCGCTTTGAGCAGAGTTGCCGTACCTTCCGACAGAACGATTTTTTTCTGGCTTGAGCGGTCGGCGACCGGGTGTGGACAAACTGCTATAAAAATCAGGGTGAAAATTACTATTAACAATAATGCACTGTGATGATGGGTCCATCTTCGAGTTCGAGATTCTTTCTGGTCTTGTATTTCAAGCTCTTCAAGACGTTCCTCGACTGCATCTCGGCTTAGAGCTTTACCGCAGAAGAAGCATTTTACAGCCTCAGCATCAATTTGCTGCCCGCAGAATGGACACCTCTCAGGTCCCATATCGTAATCCAGAATAGCCAACCAAGACTCCGGAAATAAACACACTTTTATTATACCAAATGCGAATACTAATGTCTATAATATTCGGCGATTATCCTGGCCGGGTGAAGCACGGTACTGCCGGAAATCTGTTCAATTTGCATTTTGCAGGCGGAACATTCGGTCAGTACGTTTTTTATGGGAGTTTTTTCGAGGGCGTTTTTAAGACCGGCGGAAATTTTCGCCGACAGTTCGTAATTTTTTTTCTGCATTCCGAAAGTGCCTGCCAGCCCACAGCAGCCCGCCGACAAATCTGCAACCTCAATGCCGCAAAGCTCCTTCATAACTGTTATAGTTGCCCTCTGGTCGCCCGCCGCAGACAAATGGCAGGGCAGATGATAGACATACTGAGTCTTGTTCGGCCGGCTGCCGTCAGGTCGTTTCAGCCTGCCCTGTTTCAGCAGCCCAAGCAGATAATTCATCAGTTCATAAGTATTTTCGCTGACCAATTTTGCATCATCGCCTGCAATGAAATGACTAAGTTGCTCTTTCAAAGTCATAGCTGCGCTTGGCTCGGAGCAGATTATTTTATAGCCGGCCCGCACAGCCTGTGCCAGGTATTTGACACTGTATGATAAATCCCTGCGGGCTCTTTTGACATCACCATAGACAATTGCTGGCAGCGGAGCGGGTCTTTGCTTAGGCACGATTACTTCGATGTCGTTTGCCTGCAGAATATCGATTACAGAGCGGCCCAACTGATGGTCGTTGTACTGGACGAATGTATCGACAAAATATGCCGCCTTGTCGTTCGGTTGTGTTATAGCAGGTCGGCCTGCCAGATATTTTTTTGCAAATCGCAGAAATGAACCTCTTGAAAATTCCGGCAAAGCCCTGCGTTTGTCCAGGCCTGTGGTTTTTTCCAGCAAGGCGCAGAACAGGCGCAACTTGGTGACATAATTTGATACCGGCGAAAAAAGACTGCCGAGGATACTAAGGTAACGGTTATTGCTCAGAAGTTTTTCGGTCCAGCGAAGAGATTTTCGCCCGGCGTACATAGCTCTGGCTGCAATCATCAGTGTTGATACATCGACTCCCGAAGGACATTGCAGTTGGCATGCCTTGCAGTTTATACACAAGTCGAGGAATTTTCTAAATTCCGGCGATTCAAAATCCTCTTTATTCAGTTGCCCTTTTGCCAGATAGTTGAGCAGATTGGCTTTTGCACGCGGGCTTGCCAGTTCCTCGCCGAGCGCTTTAAAAACCGGGCACATCCGCAAATCAGTCTGTTTGACGATGCATTGTCCGCAGCCGTTGCAAAGCTCCAACTCCTTTTCAAATTGCTCTTCGTCGAGCAGCAGTTCGCCTTTTATTGGTTTTGCCGAGACTTTATATTCTCTTCGCAGATTTTTGAGCATTATGTCAGGGTCGCTGTTCAAAATTTTGCCGGGGTTCAGCAGCGAGTCTGGGTCGAATATTTTTTTTACGCCACAGAGCAGTTGGTAATAATTGTCTCCGTATTGTCTGCGGACATAAGCTGCTTTTGACAGGCCTATGGCGTGTTCGCCGCTGATAGAGCCGCCCATTGACCAGGCCAGCGTGAATACATCCTCGGCGATTGCCTGCATTTTTTTTCGTTCCGCCGGGTCGGTCAGGTCCAGAAAAGGACGGATATGCATTTCGCCATCGCCGGCATGGCCGAAAAGTGACATTGTTATATCGTAGTGTTTTCCGATTTTCTGCAGGCCCGCGATGTATGGAATGAACTGGCGGTAGTCAATGCAGATATCTTCTATAAATTCTGTGGGGTGTTTTTGGCTTTTTGTTCTGTAGAGCAGCGGGGCAGCGTCCTTGCGCAATTGCCATGCGTGAGCCTGTGTATTGCTGTCGAGGAAAGTTTTGTAGCCGGTAGCGAGCTGACCAACTGCTTTGCGGGTTATATTGATTTTTTCTCTTACCTGCTCAATA
>CAZYWY010000182.1:0-5006 GCA_964651605.1 uncultured Pirellulales bacterium
CTTAAGGGCGTTATCCGGTCTGGCTGCCCGCGGGTCACCCGCAAACGGTACGAGTGTCCCGTCATAATCAAAAAACAGGATTCGCCTGCGGGCGCAAGTAAAATTGCCGATAATCCGCTCTTTGTCCGCTCCTCTTAAAAATCTCGCCTGCTGTTTTCTCTGGTCTTCCAATACCTCGGCCAGTTCGCTCATAAAATCATCTGCCCATCTGATTACATCATAGCGCTCCAGCCGTTCCTGCATAATTTTCATTCGCCTTGTCTGCTCATCGAGGGGCATTTCAAGTGCGCTTTTGACTGCTCCGGCAATCTCGACAATGTCGTTCGGATTTATTACTATCGCTTCGGAAAGCTCTTTTACCGCCCCTGCCATCGAACTGAGGATTAAAACACCCGTGCTGTCGGTTCTGCTGGCGAGGTATTCCTTCGATATAAGGTTCATTCCGTCTCTAAGAGGCGTAATCAGAGCGACATCACCAGCGGCATACAGTGAAACAAGCTGGTCGAATGGAACATATTGTGTCTGATAGATAATCGGTGCCCAGCCGATATCGCCGAACCTGCCGTTAATTTTTCCCACAAGCTCGTCGATTTGCTTTTTCATTTGCTGATAATGCTCCACGCCTATGCGGGAAGGAACCACAACCATCAGCAGCACAACTTTTTTATGCCATTGCGGATTTTTTTCAAGAAACAACTCGTAACCTTCGAGGCGGTTGGCAATGCCCTTAGTATAATCAAGACGGTCGATGGACAGGACTACCTTGTAATTCATCAGATTGCACAAATCCTGGTCGGTTTCTTGTTTTGTCCGGGGCGCTTCGGCTGCGGTGAAATATTTCTTGAAATCGATGCCCATCGGGAAAGTATCGACCTTTACCATCCTTTTAGGCATATAAATATTTCCCATATTGTGGTCATAACCCAGTATTCGCAGGACACAGCGGAGAAAATATTCCGTATAATCGTGAGTATGAAAGCCAACCAGGTCGGCACCGAGTATGCCCTGCAAAATCTCCGAACACCATTCAAAGGGCATTGTTCTATACAGTTCAAAAACCGGAAAAGGAATATGCAGGAAAAAACCAACAGGATTGTCGGGTCTCTGCTGTTTTATAAGGCGAGGCAGAAGCATAAGATGATAATCGTGAACCCATATTACATCGTCAGGCTGAACAATCTTAAGCACCGCATCGCAGAAAATCTGATTGACGCATTTATAATGAGTGTAATAGCTCTGGTCATATACGGAATAAGACGGAAAGTAGTGAAACAAAGGCCAAATTGTTTTATTGCAGAAGCCGTGATAAAATTTATCCATTGAATTTTCGGTCAGAAAAACAGGGTAAGCATTATAATCCGATAAAATCTTGTTTTTAATGGCTTCCTGCTTTTCATTTTCCACGGCGATTCCCGGCCAGCCGACCCATTGATAGCCGCATTTCGTGAAAGAAGTGCCTTTGAGCGAATCAAGATACGCACTTATACCGGAGACAAGGCCCCCGGCGCTTTCGTTGAAGACAAATTGTCCTTTTTCTTCGGCAATTGAAATTGGCAGTCTGTTTGAGACAACGAGCAAACGCATTACACACTCCCACAATAAAACCGGTTCAATAATATTTTAAAATGGGCTTTTTGTCAAATCAAATGTCTGGAAAACCTGGAAAAATATCTTGGCCTACCTTGATGAATATTGTAAGATTTCCAATAATGTTAGAAAAACCATAGGAATCTCGAAAAATGTGGGTACTGATTGAATATTGGAGAATAACAGTCTGGATTGTCGGCCTGCCCCTTCTGGTCGGCATCGTCGGCCATCTCGCCGGCTATAAACTGGCGCAAAAAATCGCCGCCAAATCCAAAAGAGTCCACGATGACATAATAATACGGCGATGCTACAAGCCTGTCCTGTGGTTTGCGGTGTTGCTTTTTATCCGCACGGCTATAGCTGCAAGCCTGTCGGCAGGAACTGCCCAAAACCTCAATCACCTTCTTGCTCTGATGATTATCGCCTGTTCTGCATGGCTGCTGATAAAGCTGATGTTTGTGCTGGAGGATTTGGCGGCACGCAAATTCGAAATTGATGTAAAAGACAACTTAAAGGCAAGAAAAATTCAGACGCAGATGAGTGTCTTGAAAAGGATTGTCATCATTGTAATATGCATTATAGCCGCAGCTTTGATGCTGATGACTTTCCCCAACATATCACAGCTCGGTACGACGATTCTCGCATCGGCAGGCATCATCGGGGTGGTTGTCGGCCTGGCAGCACAAAAAACCCTCGGTACATTCATAGCCGGATTGCAAATCGCGTTCACTCAGCCTATACGAATGGATGATGTGGTTATAGTCGAAGGCGAGTGGGGCAGAATCGAGGAGATTACATTAACTTATGTTGTTGTGAAAATCTGGGACCAGCGCAGGCTGGTTGTGCCGATTACCTATTTTATAGACAAACCCTTCCAGAACTGGACACGCACTACCGCAGAGATTATCGGTACGATATATATTTATGCCGATTATACAATTCCTGTTGAGGCGATACGTACCGAACTGGGACATATCCTCGAGCAGTCTTCTCTGTGGGACAAAAGAGTCTGTGCCTTACAGGTTACGGATGCCAAAGAGCATTCTATTGAGTTGCGGGCGCTTGTCAGCGCTGCCAATGCCTCGGATGCCTGGTCGCTGAGATGCCTGGCCAGGGAAAAACTTATAGATTTTATCAGGACGAATTATCCGCAGTCTCTGCCAAGATTCAGAGCGCAATTAGACGAGCCTGCAAAAGCTGTGGGCAGGCACAAAACAGTGAAAAAAAATCCTTAGTGAAATAAAAATTGGGAACGAAAGACAAATACGTCAATGGATGAAATGACTCAGATAACAACCGGACCGTTTATATTTTATACCCGGCTGCACCTGGCGGAGCTGACCGGCCTTAAAGCCACAACTTTAAGCGAGCTATTGGAGCTGATAAAGACGGTCTCGGGCGCCAGTATTTATTACCACACGCACCGCTTTCTTCAGCAGCATCAATATCTTTCACCTGAGCCGCCGAATGACTTCGCTTACTGGGTGACACACATGCTCGGCGAAACCGAGCTCGGCGAGCGGCTTGCCAGCATAGATATTATCCAGTTTTCGAGCGTTCGCAGCTTACGGGAACAAATAATCTTTGTCATCGAAGATTATCTTAAAATATACCCTTCTTCTCAGAATAAATTTGTCAACCGTGGTGCGGAACTTCATTTCATAAAATCCGTGAGTTTTATATTTCCCACCGGCCGCACGGCCGAAAATCTCGAAGAAATGGTCTCTATCCTAAAGCAGGCAACAATTGATTCGATTTACTATCATATCTTCGAGTCCCGCCTGCGTCTGGAAAGGGGCGAAAACGACCTGTCGCGATGGATAGAACATACTATCGGAGACAAAATCCTGGCGGACAAAATATCCCGCCTTGACCCGTACACTTTTACGCTCGAAGACCTCAGAACAAAAATTATTACTCTTATAGAACAAAGTCAGCATTAGAAATATGAACAAACTGGAAGATTATACCGAAATCGTCGGGCAGGCCGTCATAGATGATTTGATTCTGGCGGCAGACAAACTCAAGGGTAAAACCATCCAAATGTTCAATTCCACCGCCCTGGGCGGCGGCGTCGCCGAGATATTAAACAGAATGGTCCCTCTGATGAACGGGCTTGGCATCAATACCAGATGGGACGTCATACGGGGCGGAGTGGAATTCTTCGCCGTAACAAAAAAATTCCACAACGCTCTGCACGGCAGAAAAGAGGAAATCACACAGCACGACTTCGATATTTTTATGCAGGCCAGCCACAATAATATCGAACAGTTCGATACAGACAGTGACATCGTTTTTATCCACGACCCTCAGCCGATTGCCCTTGTGAATAAAAAGGCCGGCAATAAATGGATTTGGCGATGTCACATCGACGTATCCCGTCCTGCACCTGCGGTCTGGCAGTTTTTGAAAGGCTTTATCGACGACTACGATTCGGTGGTATTTTCTGCGCCCGGTTTTGCGCAGCAATTGTCGATGAGACAATTCCTGATTTCTCCGTCAATCGACCCGTTGAGCGACAAGAACAAGCCCCTGCCTCCCGAAATGGTCGAGGCCGTCCTGAATAAATACGGCATCGACGACAGCAAACCCATTATCACCCAGATTTCACGTTTCGACCGTTTGAAAGACCCGGTTGGAGTTATCGAGGCCTATAAGCAGGTAAAAAAACACATCGACTGCCAGTTAATCCTCGCAGGAGGCACTGCCGCCGATGACCCCGAATCGGTCGCAGTTTTCGATGAGGTTAAGGAAAAGGCTCACAACGACCCCGACATCCATATCCTGCTTATGCCACAGAATGACATCGAGGTCAACGCATTACAAAGGGCTTCGACTGTAATTATCCAAAAATCAATTCGCGAAGGGTTCGGCCTGACTGTCGCCGAGGCTCTCTGGAAGGGCAAACCGGTTGTCGCCTCAGCGGTGGGCGGTATCCCGCTGCAAATCACTCATAAATATTCCGGTCTGTTATGTCACTCCATCGAGGGCGCTGCATTCGCCTTAAAGCAGCTTCTTAACGCCCCCGAATACGCCAAGAGGCTCGGCCAGAACGGCAGAGAACATATTCGCAACAATTTCCTGCTGACCCGCCACATCCGTGATTACATTCTTGCGTTTTTGTCTTTATATCATACGGGAAACATCGTAATGTTTTAAGAAGCGGCATAGCGACCGGATGCAGCGATTTGTCGGGTTGCAGAATTAGTGCTTTGACAAGAAGCTCTCGATGTTCTGAATAAATTTCAAGACCTCTGTCTCTATTTGTTGCGTTAAAACCGCTAAATCACTAAAATCCGGATTATCAACTAATATATGCTCTACAATCGAATCAACGCCTTTGCCTGGCGGCACAATCTTGTATTTATCCCAGCCGCTTTCTTTTATCAATTCCCAGTACTGTTTTTGAACCTGTTTAT
>CAZYWY010000183.1:0-4997 GCA_964651605.1 uncultured Pirellulales bacterium
TTTTGAGCATCAGATGGCCTCGACGCTGCAGCAGGACTCGGACGGACTTAATCTTGCCCTGCCTGCCGATACGGCGATGTCACTGAGCAGAAAAATCGCAAAGGCCTGGAAATCGGCGATGGACAAGGGGCTGGAGAAGGTAGTTTTGCTCTGTGACGCAAAACTGCGATGCCCCCTTTCGGCGATGCTGTCACGGTCTGTCCCTATGCTGCCGCTTGTGGCGTATGACGAAATTGTGCTTGGGACCCAGATAGAACCTGTGGAGACGGTAACAGCCGGCCAGGGCGATTCTGCCGAGTCGAGGCAGCTTGTCGCTGTGCCGGTGTAGGATTCCTGAAGTTGAAAATGCAAAAATCAAAAATAAAAATTATGGAAACCCAACAAGGTTGGGTTGACTTCCTCAATTTTGCATTTTGCACTTTGCATTTTGATTTTTTTGTGAGGCAGATATGCCCTTAAACGTACGTTCAATAGCAGTGAGTCTGGCGGTTTTAAGTTTTTTCTTTTTAAGCTCGATAAGTGCATTTTACGGCTTGTCGGCGTACGTCTGCTGCAGGCGGGCATTGGCAGGGGCGTTTCTGGTGTATATAGGCTGCGTTATCACCGTAAAGCTGCTCAATATAATATTGCTCGATGCTATGATTACCGACAGGCTGAATCGAGAAAGCACGCAGGCCGGCAGCAAAAGACAACCTGACAGGAAGGGACAGCGGCAATGACACCGGAGCTTTGCACAGAAAGAAACCACCTGAGCTGCGTTGCACTGCGTGCTTATGCCGGCCAGAAGGAATTCGCCGACCCGCCTGCCCAGAACGAGCTGATACAACAGTATCTGCCTCTGGTTCACAAAATCGCAAAAAAAGTCGTAACGTATCTGAAGCCTCCGTTGTCTTATGAAGATATGGTCTCGGCGGGGACGGTCGGTCTGGTGACGGCGGCTCGTGACTTCGACCCATCCTACGGGGCGGAGTTTCAGACTTATGCCTATATCAGAATAAAAGGGGCGATTCTCGATGAGCTGCGGGGATGGTCTGTCACGCCGGCAAATCTGACCAAACGCATCCACAATGCCCGCAGCGTCAGTATGAAAATCCTGACACAAACCGGCACAGCCCCGACTGATGAGGAGCTTTCGGCGGAGCTTGGGATTACCACAGAAGAACTTTACGAGCTTTATGATACAGCCCGTGCGGAGCATTTTGTCTCGCTTGATAGTTTCGGCGAAGAGTCACCTTCGCCGGGTGGTTTTTTTGCAGCGGCTCAAATCTGCCTGCCGGAAAAGCAGCTCGAACAGGCAGAGCTGATACAGGCGATGGCAAAAGCCATACAGCAGTTACCGGAGAAACACCGGCACGTTATTTTACTGTACTATCAACAACATCTTACAATGAAACAGATTTCAGAGGTGCTTGAAATTACCGAGTCACGTGTAAGCCAGTTGCATTCGAGTGCTCTGTTTAATCTGTCGGTTAAATTAAGGCAGTGGAAAGATGGAATATAATGACTTAAATATTATAAAGCCCGTCGAAGGTCTGGACAATATTACGAACATCTCGGCCTCCAGAGACAGGCAGGAAAAAAAACGCAGGCAGCAGTTTCGCCGGCAGGGCCGCAATATCGGGCAGATGCAGAGCGAAGAATCGAACATTTCCAAAAAGGCTGAACCGGACAACGGGACAATTGATTATACTGCCTGAACAAAAAGCATCGGCAGAAAATTTCGGAGCAACAAATGGCAAAAGCAACAGGGCGGATACTAAAAAGTGAAGATGTGGTGATGCAGGGACAATTTTTTCTGGGTGCATCCGGCGGTACAGCCGGCAGAAACAACGTAAAAATGGCCGCCGCCGACCAGCCTCAGGTAAAAATAGTGGAAAGCCGGGATGATTACGTAATTGTATCCGTCATCTGCCCGTGCGGCACAGAAACACTCGTAAAATGTGAATATTCTCAAACAGAAACACAAAATTGAAACAGGAGATAATATTATGCAAAACAAAAATATTTCAATCACTTCGCTGGTTCTGCTTATATCAGTAATGATTCTGCAGGGTTGTTCCTCTGCTGCCCGGACCGAGAAGGTCGCCGTAAATCCGGACATTGCGGAGCTGTATAACAATGAATCTGTGGGCAAGAGATTCCAGCAGCGGGATGGGAACAGTCGGTCCCCGGTTGATTCGGCAATAGAGCTTTCGGAAAAATACGCCAGCCTTTCAGCGGATGCAGCCCTGATGAGCAGGCAGAATCAGGAGCTTACCACAAAGAACAAACATCTCGAGGAGCAGGTCGCTTCTATGGATGGCAAATTGCAGCAGGCACAAAAGGAGCTGAAGGAGGCCAACCAGATGCTCGTCGGTATGCGGGCTGAGTTGACCAACTGGAAGAGCCAGGTGCTTGGTTTCCGCGATGAGATGCGTAGCGCCGAGACCGCACAGCTTGAGGCGCTGCTGAAAATTCTTAAGGTGCTTGGCGGAGAAGTAACAACTGTAACTGCGAAAGGAAATTGAAAATTGAAAATTGTAAATTGCAAATCTAAAATTGCAGCGACTGTGCTGCTGACGGCGGCTGTATTGGCGGCCGGTTGTGCGTCGCATAGTCAGACCGTACCGTCGGCAAATTACCGTTATAAAAATCCCGACAAGGACCTGGCGGCGATTGGCAGGGTCGCTTTTGTTGAGTTGAATAACAACACCACCTATCCTGATATTCCAGCCGACATAACCGAGGAACTTTTTGAAAGTATGCAGAAAAAGCAGATTTTCGGGTTGAATCTCATTCGTCAGAATGATACTTCCTGGCGTAGTCTGCAGCTTGAGCCTGACGGCGAATATACGCTCGAAGAAATCCAGAGCATCCGTATAAAACTCAAATGCGACGGTCTGATGGTCGGGACAATCACCAGATTCAGCTCTTATCCTCATACGGCTGTGGGGCTGCGGATGAAAATGCTGGATTTGCGGGATGGACAGCTTGTCTGGGCGATTGAGCAGGTCTGGGACAGCTCCGATAAAAACATCGAGCAGAGAATAAAAAATTATCTCAAACAGCAAAAACGTTCGGATTCTTCGGCTGTGCAGGAACAACTGGTAAAAATAAGCCCGCTGGAGTTTTTCAAATTTGTAAGCAGCGAAGTTGCAGATACTTTAGAAAAAAAATGATTTTTTCAGGAAAATACTACAGTTTTGTGAAAAAAATACGAAAATAAATACAGAGAAAAAACCAGAAATTGAAAATTTTAGGACGGTTATGATAGATAAGATTGATATAAGTACAAGTCAGCCTTTGTTCGAGTCTGAGGTATCGAAGCAGCAGGATTCAAAAAGAACCTCTGCCGAGTTGAACGTGGATGCATCGCTGCAACTTGATAATGTCTCTCTGCTGGATTCTGCGATGCAAAACACACAGGCCCAGCCGGATGCTGTAACAAAGGCAAGAGAGGCTTTATTATCGGGCAGACTTGACAGCTACGCTCACATCCTGCAGGCCGCAGAAGACATTGCCCAATTCGGCATATAATCTAAAGGCAGAAGCTAAAAATACATATCAAGATAAGAGGCTGCGGGGGTATCATTTTCGCAAATATTAATGATGGTCAGATTGCTCGTGTAAATAATAGCACCGGCCTGTGCGTTATATTTTAGGACTGGTAAATATTGCCCGCAGGTCATAAGGGGGTTTGGGCGCAGCATATCATTACAAACAGACAGAGGCACAGACCCAACTACCCTGCATGGTATTTGTTTTCGCATACAATCCACCCCAATTGCTCTTGTTATTATACCACATCAGGCCTGTCAGGTCAAACGAAAACACTCAAAGCGGCGATTGCTGATAAATTGCTGTTGACAGAGGCATAATTGTTTCACACTATTAGACTATGTCTAATAGTGAATTATCGCAATGTATTTGTACCGGCAGGTCACTCGAGCGGTTTTTAAGGCCGATTGTAATGAGCATTCTTTATAACAGCCCGGCCGGCCTGCACGGATACTTAATCGAAAAACAGCTCCGGGATTTCAGGTTTTTTCACAACAACCCGCCTGATTTCACAGGTCTTTACCGCCTGCTCAGACGTATGGAAGAAGAAGGTCTGCTCGTGTCGGCGAAGGTCAAGTCATCGGAAGGACCATCCAAAAAGACATACCGGCTCACAGCCAAAGGCAAAAAGTGCCTGGGGCGATGGCAGCAGAGCATCCTGGAGTATAAAAGCAACATCGAAGATATGCTCGAAAAAATGGGGCATTTATTATGACAGTTTGAACAGGCCGGTTTGAGAATATAAGACTGTAGGTTGGAAAGGATAAAATGGAGATAGACGTAAATATGAACCGGATTCTCAAAGATGCGGAAAATGGCAGGCCCATTGATAAGTTACAGGCAAAATTATTGCTGACGTTGCCGGAGAACTCGCTTGAGGCCTCGGTTCTTCGTTCCACAGCGAATGTGATATCCAGAAGACGTTTTGGAAATAATGCTCTGCTCTTGGGCCAGATAGGGGTCGATATGGAACCATGCGATGGTGACTGTGCTTTCTGTTTTTTTGCCAAGTCGCATACATCCATCCATGCTGCGATTCTTCCAACTGATGAGATAGTTGCTCGATGTGAACGATTTGCTCTCGGTGGTGCTCAAGGTGTATTCCTGATGACAATGCATCGCTTCGGTTTTGAATGGTTTCGCGACCTCTGTGCCGAACTACGCCACCGCATACCATCACAAATCGATATTTTGGCAAACGTCGGAGATGTGACGGCATCTCAGCTTCAGGAGTTTCGCTCGGCAGGTGTAAGTGGTGCTTATCATGTTTGTCGTCTTCGGGAAGGGATTGATTCCTGTATGACAGCCGCTGAACGTCGTGAGACTATCGAAAGGATTATAGATTCCGGCTTGTCATGGTATAACCTCTGTGAGCCAATTGGCCCGGAACACACCGCTGAAGAACTGGTAGAACAAATTTGGCTCGGTGTTGACCTGCCCTGCATACAACATGGTGCAAT